>CBJLVJ010000405.1:0-4100 GCA_966426465.1 uncultured bacterium
AGTCGAGGACCTGGCGCCAGCCCGCGCCGATACCGAGCTTGACCCTGCCGCGGACTTCGCCTTGCGCCAGGCTGCCGCGCTGCTGAATGGCGCCGAGCGGCCCGTGCTCATCGCCGGCCATGGGGTGGTCATGGCTGGCGCCGCCGAGGCGCTGCTCCGCCTGGCCGAAACCAGCGGTGTCCCCGTCGGCACGACGCTGCTCGGGCTGGGTGTCTTCCCCCAGCAGCACCCCCAGTCGCTCGGCATGGTGGGTATGCACGGCACCGTGCAGGCAAATCTCGCCATGCAGCACGCCGACCTGATCCTGGGCGTTGGCATGCGCTTCGACGACCGCGTGGTCGGACGCCCGAGGGACTTCGCACCAGGCGCGCGGATCGTGCACGTGGACGTCGACCCGCGGTCGTTCGGCCGCGTGGTGCGCGCCGATGTGCCGGTCCTGGCCGACGCCCGCGTGGCGCTCGATGCGCTGACCCGGCAGGCCGAATGGCGGGCCCGCGCACGCTGGTGGACGCGCCTGCAGCAATGGTCGGACGACCACGCAACGTGCGGCATGGTCGATACGGACACGGCCGCGCCCGACGAGCCGCCAACCACCCCCGAAGTCGTCCGCGCGCTGCGCCGGGGGCGTGGCTGCGCGTCCACGCTGGTCGCCGACGTCGGCCAGCACCAGATGTTCGTCGCGCTGCACCACGGCTTCGATCGCCCGGGCCAGGTGCTGACCAGCGGCGGGCTGGGCACGATGGGTTACGCCTTACCCGCCGCGATGGGTGTCAAGACGGCCGAGCCCGGTCGGGCGGTGTGGGCGGTGGTCGGCGACGGCGGCTTCCAGATGAGCGCGGCCGAGCTGTCCACGCTGGTCGCCTCCAGACTGAACGTGAAGGTGCTGGTGGTCAACAACCAGTGCCTGGGCATGGTGCGTCAGTGGCAGGAGCTGTTCTACGACAACGTGTACAGCCACTCGCTTTTGCCGCAGCCTGACTTCGAGGCGCTGGCCAGAGCGCACGGCGTCTGGGCAACCACGGTACGTCGCCGCGACCAGTTGGAAGGCGCCCTGCGCGAGGCGGCGCTTCACCCGGGCCCGACGGTGGTCGACGTGCGTGTGCCGGTCGAAGAAACCGTCTACCCGATGGTGCCGGCGGGCAGCACGCCTGGCGACGTGCGCTGTGTAGATTCCGTCGACGCCTCGTCGTGCTGATGGAACAGCCGTGACGCGCGGTGGCCCGGCCGAATGCGGTAATTGAAGCGCTGGCGGAAGCGCCCGTAGAAGCTGGTATCCGGGAAGGTCACGAGCCGAAAGCGACGCGCGTCGGCGCGGATGTGGGCCACGTCGTTCGGCCCGAACTCGTCGAACGACTCCTGCCCGTCGACAGAGACGCTGATGGGGAAGCGTCCGACGTGGACGAGCGTGATGGGCGTCGACTCGGCGACGGAAAATGACGCGCGCATCGGCGTGTGCGCGTTGATCGGTGTGATGGCGAAGGTGTGACTGCCTGGCGCCAGCACCGGCCCGCCGGCGGCCAGGTTGTAGGCGCTCGAGCCGGGGCTGGTGGCCACGATCAGCCCATCTCCCGGAATCGGGTTGAGGTACTTGTTATCGATATAGACCTCGAGCACCGTCATCTGCTGGCCGTTGTGCGGCACCACGAACGCGTGGAACACCACGTCCTGCACCGCCCAGAGTGAGGCCAGCACCGCCTTGCCGCGTTCCAGCTCGACGCTGATCGTGGCATCCTCGCGCACCTCGTAGGTCCCCGCGAGAACCTGCTTCAGGCGGGTCTCCCAGCGCGACGGAGGCACGTGGGCCAGGAACCCGAACTGGCCAAAGTCGATCCCGAGCACGGGCACCTGCCAGTGCCCACGCGCCGCGCGGACCACCATGCCGTCGCCACCGATGACGATCTGCACGTCAGCCTGCGTCGGCTCGTCGGCCAGCGCGTCGTGCTGTTTGAGCCAGGCCCGCATGGCTTCTGACAGCTGAACCGCCTCGGGCTTGCGCGGGTCGGCGAGAACGCTCAGGCGGCGCGGAGTCAATGCATCACAGGTCCCGTAAGAGCTTCACCACCTTCCCACGGACTTCAACCTGATCGGCTGGCACCAGGATCGGCTGCATGTCGGGGTTGCGCGGTTGCAACCTCACGGTATCGCCTTCGCGGTACAGCCGCTTCAACGTCGCCCCGCCATTTTCCGTCGCGTCGCTCACGATGGCCACGGCGATCTCGCCGTTCTCGACCGTCGGCTGCGGCCGGATGACCACCAGGTCGCCATCGTCAATGTGGTCCTCGATCATCGACGTGCCGCGCACGCGCAGCGCGTAGCAGTTGTCGGGGACCGAGCCAACCGGCAGCTCCACCACGTCACCCGGATCTTCGATGGCCTCGATCGGCAGGCCCGCGGCGATGCGGCCGATCACCGGGATGCGCGCCACGCGTGGCTGCGCCTGACGTTGATGGCGCGGGGCGCCCACCAGCTCGAGCCCGCGCGACACCTCGCGGTCACGTCGGATGTAGCCATCACGCTCGAGCACGCGCAGGTTGTAGTCGACCACCGAGGTCGACGAGATGCCCACGCGATCGCCGATCTCGCGAATGCTCGGCGGATAGCCGCGCTCATCCACGTAGGCTTCGATGTACTTCAAAATATTCTTCTGTCGGTCCGACAACTTCTTGGTCGACACACTCTTTCCCCTCGGCCGCGGATTACGCGGGCCCCTGCATGCTGCTAGAACAAGCGTTCGAAGTGAGTCTAACAACGTGTTGCGGGACGTGTCAATTTGTTGTCAAGAAGTTCGTGACCAGGTCAACGAAACACCGTGGCTGGTCGAGGTGCACCGTGTGGCCAGCCTCGGGCACGACGCACAGCCTGCTTGCGGCTAGCTGGTCGTGCATGCGCGCGGCGGTCTCGCGATAGCGCAGGTCGCGCTCACCGACGATCAGCATCACCGGTAGCCGCAGGGCGCTCAGCCTGGGCCACAGAGGGCGTTGCTGGCCCGCGCCCATACCGCGCAGGCTGTTGGCCAGCCCGATCGGCTGGTTGTTCAGGCGTTGCGCGCGCTGGGCAGCCCGCCGCTCGGTGCTGACGTGCGGCGCCGGCTGGAGCAGTGGCTGGCGCTCCCACTCGTCGACGAACGCTTCGATGCCGCGTGTGAGCAGGCGCTGCGCGAGGGCCTCATCGCTCTGGACGCGACGCTCGCGCTGGCCGTCGTCATCGATGCCGGGCGAGGCGCTCTCCAGGATCAGCCGGCGAACGCGCTCGGGTTGGTGCAGCGCGAGGTGCAGCGCCAGCCGGCCGCCCATCGAGTAGCCGAGCACGTCCACCTGTTCGAGCGCCAGCGCATCCAGCAGCGCCAGCAGATCGCGCGCGCTCCACGCGAGGGTGTAGCGCCGCGGGTCGTCCGGCGAGGCGCTCAGGCCGTGGCCGATCACGTCGAGGGCGATCACGCGGGCCGATCCAACCAGCTCCGAGCGCACCTCATCCCAGCTGCGAATGCTGCCCGTGAAACCGTGCAGCAGCAGCAGCGGCGGGCCGCTGCCCTCGACCTCGACGTGGAACTCGACGCCGTTGAGCCGCGTCAGCACACACTCGCCGGGCTGAGCGCGGCGGCGACGACCTGCCAGACCTGGCGGTGCTGCTGCACGTTGCGCGCGCGATCGGTCGGCACCTCGACCACCTGGAGGCCACCCCGCGCCAGCCCGTCACACACCGCCGCGCCAAACTCTCGCCGTCCGGCTATGCGCACGAACCGACCCCCATAGCCCTCCACGAACGGTCGGAAATCCAGCCCGTGCGGCGTGCCGAACAATGCTTCGAACGTCTCCGCGTCCGCCTCGGCCTGGGGCAAGAACGAGAAGATGCCGCCGCCGTCGTTGTTGATCAGCACGATCAGCAGGTCGAGCGCGTGCTTGCGCGAAGCAAGCAGTCCGTTCAGGTCGTGATAGAACGACACGTCGCCGATCACCAGCACTACCCGGCCCACACCGGCCGCGCTGGCGCCCAGCGCGCTCGAGACGACCCCGTCGATGCCGTTGGCCCCGCGGTTCGACACACAGCGCACGGCCTTTGGCGAGGATCGGAAAAACGTGTCCAGATCGCGCACGGGCATG
>CBJLVJ010000406.1:0-4092 GCA_966426465.1 uncultured bacterium
GCGCTTGCTCGAGCGACTCTGTGAACGCGGGGTGCGTGTCGGGACGCTGGTGCTCCACGTCGGGCTGGATACCTTCCGGCCGATCACCCACGACGACCCACGCATCCATGCCATGCACCGCGAGTGGTACGCCGTGCCGCCCGATCTTGCTGAACGCATTCAGACGACTCGCTCGGAAGGCGGACGCGTGGTCGCCGTTGGCACCACGTCTGTGCGTGCGCTGGAGTCATGGGCGGCGACAGGTCAGAGCGAAGGCTGGACGGACCTGTTCATCGTGCCCGGATTCCGGTTCGCAGTGGTGGACGCGATGGTGACTAACTTTCACCTGCCGCGCTCGACGCTGCTGATGCTGGTGAGTGCGTTCGCCGGACGCGAGCGCGTGCTGGCCGCGTACGCCGACGCGAAACGTGCGGCGTACCGGTTCTACACCTTCGGCGATGCCATGCTAATCGTCTGATTCAGTGATCTTGTTACCGCTTCGTCGTACGGCTGATACGTGTTTGTGCATTGTGCCGCCGGCGAGCGCCTCGACATACTCGGCCCGACCTCGACGCGAACTGCTGGAAAGGAGTGGCCAGGATTGCCCCAGGCCTACCAGTCGCGCTCCGTCAGCCCTGGCCGCTCCTGGCCAGCCAGGCTCGTGCCGCTCGCCCTGTTCGTCCTGACTGTGCTGGCGGCCGGTCAGTTGCAACACGCCTCGTTCGGACCTCCGCCCAGCATCTCGCCGCGGCTGTCCGACACGCCAGAGCCCGGTGCGGACCAGGACGAGCCTCGCCTCGACCTGCTCGCCCTCAACACGCGCCCGGCGGACGAGGTCACCACGTCGTCGGTGCAGGTTCTGCCCGCGGGCAACGTGCTCGAGTCGCCCGTGCGGCTGGTGGCCAATGTCCTGCCGTCGACCCGAACGCGCTGGGTCAAAAGCACCGCGGACACGACGCTGTGGTCGGGCCCGAACGCGGTTGCCTCAGCCTTTACCGACGTCCCGAGCGGTAGCCTGTTCCGCGCCACGGGTCCTGAAGTTGAGGGTCGCCTGCCGGTGTACTACGTGGGCGACGGCCTGCTACGGCGCGCGGGCAACGGCTGGGTGGATGCGATGCGTGTCGAGACGGTCGAGGCGCCGCCACCTGGTCAGGATTCGGCCGTCGATGCCGACGCCAGCCGGCTGCTGCCCGTGTGGGTGCAGGCCCATCGGGCGACCACGCTCTGGTCAGGTCCCGACAGCAACGCCGTGAACCTGACCGATCTGCCCCAGTGGACTTTTCTCAAGGTGGCTGGCCTGGAGCGCGGCGAGCGCTTGTTGGTCAACTTCGCCGGCGATTACGCCAGCCGTCAATCGGGCATTGGCTGGGTGGATCAATCGGCGGTAGGTCCGGCCGGCGACCCCGGGCGGTGGGTGACCAATCACCGCGCCACCGCGCTGTGGTCCGGCGTCGACGACAACGCCATGCACTTCACGGACCTGCCGCAGTGGAGCAAGCTGCGCATCGTCGAGGGTGCGCCGCCGGATAGCACGCGCATGCAGGTGGAGTTCTTCGGCGACGGTCTGGCGCGACAACCGGGCGTGGCCTGGATCGCGCGCGCCGACGTCGGACCGATTACGCCGCCCGTCCCGCTGCCCGCCCGACCGGCCTCTGCCGTGGGCGGCGGACAGATCGAGCAGCGTACGTTCTCCTCGACGGCAGACTTCATCGACACCGTCGGCGGCGCGGCGCAGCGGTCGCGCAGGGCGACTGGCGTGCCGGCCAGCGTGACCGTCGCTCAGGCCATTCTCGAATCTGACTGGGGTCGCAGCCGCCTCACGCGCCAGGGCAACAACCTGTTTGGCATCAAAGCGCTGGGCGGAGTCACCGGTCCAGCCGGCGTGGTGACCCTGGCCACCTGGGAGTACGTCGACGGCGGCACGGTCGTGGTCCAGGCGCCGTTCAAGGCCTACGCCACGCTGCAGCAGTCCATTGACGACCACGCCGGCTTCTTTACCAGAAACCGCCGCTATGCCGCCGCGCTCGGCAAGGCCGACGACGCCCGCGCGTTCGCCCGGGCGATCCAGAACGCGGGCTACGCCACCGACCCGAGCTATGCCGCCAAGCTGATCGCGCTGATGGACCGCTACAACCTGTACCGCTTCGACACCTAGCCGAGCGGTTGGCCGCAGGTCGGGCAGGTCGCCACGCCGGGCAGTGGCGCCGCTTCCTGGTAGGAGTTCGTCGCGCCGCACCTGGGACAATCGGTTGGCGGCCGCCGCGCGCGCACCAGGTTGCCGCACCGCTTGCACTGCCAGCGGTAGGCCAGCTCACGTACCAGGTCGGCGCGGCTGATCAGACCCACCAGTTGACCCGAGGCGTTCACCACTGGCACCCGCTTGAGCCGCCGCGCGACCAGCACGGCCCGGACGCGATCCAGCGGCGCTGTGTCAGACACGGACACCACGTCGCGGGTCATGACATCGCGCACCAGGTTGCCCGGTCGGGCGATCAGGTCGTACTCGCTGACGATGCCCACGATGGTCCCGTGCTCGGTCACCACCGGCGCACCGCTGATGCGGTGCTCGGCCAGGCTCTGGGCGGCCTCGTGCACACTCGTCTCGGGTCTGAAGGTCACCGGTTGGGGCGTCATCACATCGGCCGCCGTCACTGGCAGCGCGCGGTCGTCAAGCGCCTCGATACGATCGAGCAGCTCCACCACCTCGGTGTCATCGAGCGCCACGCCCAGCGTGGCCAGCGCACCCGTCGGCGCGCTCAGAACCCATGCTCGAAGCGCAGGCTCGCGCCGCATGCGCTCGAGCAGCCCGGCGATGTGCTCGTTGGCAAAAAAGCCTTCGTCGGGATCCGGCGAGGCATGCGCTGGTGTGGTCGTGCCCCCCTGCATGAGACGGTATGCTACATCGTTCTTGACCCCGCCAGCGTTCCGGTCGACTCACCCGCTGCTCGGGTCTGAGTACGACAACATGCTCGCGTGCATACGCTGCGGGCTGTGTCTGACCTCGTGCCCCACCTATGTGCTCTCGATGCACGAGTCCGAGGGGCCACGTGGACGGATCGGTATGGCCAGAGCCCTTGCCGAGGGTCACCTGGAAGTGACGGCCGACCTGGTCGAGCACGAGCTGAGCTGCCTGGTGTGTGACGCGTGTTCGGCGGTGTGTCCGGCCGGCGTCCACATGGATCCGCTGCAGGTCAGCTTGCGCTCGGCGATCGAGCCGGCGGTGCGCCGAAGCTGGCGCGAGCGCGCGCTGCGAGCCCTGGTGTTCGGCTGGCTGTTCATGGACATGTCCCGCTTTCGGTGGCTGGTTCGACTGCTGTGGCTGTACCAGCGCTCGGGCGCACGCTGGCTTGCGCGGCGGCTCGGGCTGTTGCGCCTGCCGGGTCTGGCGGCCGCCGAGCGGCTGCTGCCCGAGCTGCCCACTCGATTCGTCAGGCCACGTGGTGAGAGCTACCCGAGTGGTGGTGCCGGCGTGGCGTTCTTCGCCGGCTGCGTGATGTCGACGGCGCTGGCCGATATCGATCGGGCCACCATCCGCGTGCTTCAGCGGGCTGGCCATGGTGTCCGCAATCCCCGCGGACAGGGCTGTTGCGGCGCGCTGCACGCGCACAGCGGCGACCTGGCACGGGCGCTCGAGCTCGCGCGCGTCAACATCGCCGCCTTCGAGCGCGTCGACGGGCCGATCGTGGTGAATTCAGCCGGCTGCGGCGCGATGCTCAAGGACTACGCCCACCATTTCCGCAATGACGCTGACTGGTCAGCGCGCGCGGCAGCCTTTTCCGCTCGCGTCAAAGACCTGACCGAAGTCGTCGCGCCCGAATCGCTGCCGATGCGCAGGGCGATCGAAGGGACGGTGGTGTACCAGGACGCCTGCCACCTGCTGCATGCCCAGCGCATCAGCCGCCAGCCGCGCGAGGTGCTCGGGCGCATCCCAGGCCTGAAGCTCGTCGAGATCCAGGAAGCGGGTCTGGGCTGCGGCAGCGCCGGCATCTACAACCTGACCAATCCCGTCCAGTCGCGCCAGCTGCAACAGCGCAAGCTCGACCATGTCCTGGCCGCCAGGCCGCGGCTCATCGTCACCGCCAACCCGGGCTGCCTGCTCCAGTTGCGGGCCGG
>CBJLVJ010000407.1:0-4090 GCA_966426465.1 uncultured bacterium
GCGTGGGCGTGAGCCGCGCTGAGACGACTTCGGCGAAGTCTTCGCGGTCGAGGCCGCCCAGCAGCAGGATCGGCTCGCCAAAGCCTGCCTGACGCAGCCGTCGTGCCTCGCTCACGCGCGCGACCGCCGCGCCCCGAGCGCCCGCGCTGACGGCCGCCCGGGCGACGGCGGCGGCGCCCATACCGTATGCGTGGGCATTGAGGACCGCGGTCACACCCTGGCGCGGCTGCGCCGCAGCCTGGAGCGCGCGGACGTTGTCGGCCACGGCGTCCAGGTCGACTTCGATCCAGCACAGCATCCGTTCAGCAGTCTAGCGGTGGTCGGGTCGTGGTGATCGGCCATAATTCACCGACAACACGATGGCAACCACGCAGATCGAGTCCAGTGGCCAGCTGCCGCCCAAGGACACTACCGAGGGCGAAGCCTTCTCGCGCTGGTACATCACCGCCATTCGACGCTCGGAGCTGGCGGACTACTTCGAGCCTGTCGGCGGCACGATGGTCATCCGCCCGTATGGCTTCACGCTCTGGGAGAACATGCAAGCCGGCCTGGACCGCCGCTTCAAAGCCACCGGCCACAAAAACGCGTACTTCCCACTGTTCGTTCCCGAGAGCTTCCTCAAGCGGGAAGCCAAGCACGTCGATGGGTTCGCGCCGGAAGTGGCCTGGGTCACCAACGCCGGTGGCGAAGATCTCCAGGAGCGTCTGGCCATCCGTCCGACCAGTGAGACGATCTTTGGCCACTTCTACTCGAAGTGGATTCAATCGTGGCGCGACCTGCCGCTCTTGATCAACCAGTGGGCCAATATCGTGCGCTGGGAAAAGCGCACGGTGTTCTTCCTGCGCACCACCGAGTTTTTGTGGCAAGAGGGGCACACTGCCCATCGCACGTCCGAAGAGGCGCACGAAGAAACGATGCGCATGCTCGGCGTGTATGCCGACTTCGCGGAAACCGAGCTCGCCTTGCCCGTGGTGCGGGGCGAGAAGACCGCCGCCGAGCGTTTCGCGGGCGCCGATACCACCTACAGCATCGAGGCGTTGATGCCAGACGGCAAGGCGCTCCAGAGCGGCACCAGCCATTTCCTGGGCCAGAACTTCGCGCGCGCCTTCGACATCACGTTCCTCGACCAGGACGGTCAGCGCAACCTGGTGTGGACCACCAGCTGGGGCATGAGCACGCGCATCCTGGGCGGCATGCTGATGACCCACGGCGACGACTCCGGGCTCATCCTGCCGCCGCGTGTCGCGCCGACCCAGGTGATCCTGGTGCCGATCCCGACGCGCTCGGACGACGATACGAATCGTGTGTCGGAGGCGGTGAGCCGTGTGCTGAAAGAGCTGACGGCCGCGGGCGTGCGCGCTGAGGCGGATTGGACTGACAAACGGCCGGGCTGGAAGTTCAACGAGTGGGAGCTCAAGGGCGTTCCCTTGCGCATCGAGGTGGGCCCGCGCGATCTGGCCAACGAGCACGTCACGCTGGTTCGCCGGGACACGCGCGCCAGGGAACAGGTCGGCCTGCCGGCGGTGACCGAGCGGGTTCAACAGCTCCTCGGCGACGTGCAGCGGAGCCTGTTCGAGCGGGCGCTCGCCTTCCGCGAGTCGAATACCCACGTCGTGCGCGATTACGACGAGTTCAAGGCGGTGATGCAGGAACAGCGCGGGTTCATCCGTGCGTACTGGTGCGGTTCGGCCGACTGCGAGGCGCGCATCAAAGAAGAGACGCGCGCGACTATCCGGGTGATCCCTGAGGACGCCGAAGCCGCGGGGCCCGGGGTCTGCGTGTTTTGTGGGCGGCCGGCCACGGCACAAGCCGTCTTCGCCCAGGCGTATTGAGCGTGCCGCGTCACACCGAAGAAGAGCGAGCCGATTTCGAGCACGCCATCCAGTCGGTGGCCGAGCAGGAGCCGCTGCCTCAGGCCCAGCTCGACACGCTGTCGATGCTCGAAGGCGACGACCTCGAGCGCTTCCAGCAAGCCTGGCGCGGCTTACCAGCCGGCGCACGCGCCAGACTCATCCGCGCGCTGCGTGGGGCGGCCGAACAGCGCCTGCGCCTGGACTTCAGTGCCCTGAATCGGCTGGCGCTCGAGGACCCCGACGCGCAGGTGCGCCTGGCTGGCGTCGAGTCGGCCATCGAAGATCGCGCGCCGGCGCTGCTGCTGAAGCTGCTCGACATGGTCAGCTCGGACCCGAGCATTGACGTGCGTTCGGCCGCGGCCGAAGACCTGGCGCGGTTCAGCCTGCTGGGCGAGCTGGACGACCTCGACCCGGAGCTGACGGCGCGCCTGAGAACGCGGCTGCTGGAGGTCGCGCGCGATGAATCGCAGGCGCCACGCGTGCGCGCCTCGGCGCTGGCTGCGCTGGGCTACTTCAGCGACGTGGCCGTCGCCGAGGAGCTGGCGGCCGGCTTCACCAAGCTGGATCTGCGCCTGGGGGCGGTGCGCGCGATGGGTCGCAGCGCTGACCCACGCTGGACTGACCGCCTGATGCCGGTGCTGGGCAGCGAGGACCCGCAGCTTCGGCAGGCGGCGGCTCAGGCGCTGGGGGAGATCGAGGACGAACGGGCCGTGACGCCGCTGGTCGAGATCGTCGACGATCCGGCGCACGAAGTCCGCCTGGCCGTCGTCGAAGCGCTCGGCCACATTGGCGGCGAAGACGCGCGCGAAGCGCTGCTGTACCTGGCCGAAGCGCCCGAAGACGACATCCGCGAAGCCGCCGAGCACGCGCTGGAAGAGATCGAGGCCGGCGAAGCCGACCCGTTAGATCTCTAACCCCAGAGTGCCCCGCCGACGGAGGCCTTCCGAGGAATCAGTTCACTGAGGCGGGCGCGCTGACGGCGGCGGTCTGGCCGCGGGCCAGGATTTCGTCCCAGAAATGGCAGGCGGCGAAGTGGTTGGGCTCGACCTCGAGCAGCTCGGGCTCTTTTTCGCGGCACAGGTCCTGGGCAAACGGGCAGCGCGGGTGGAAGCGGCAGCCCGTCGGCGGATTGACCGGGCTGGGCACGTCGCCGGTCAGAATGATGCGCTGGCGTTTGCGTTCGATGGCCGGGTCCGGAATCGGCACCGCCGACAGCAGCGCCTTGGTATACGGGTGCAGCGGGCGCTCGTACAGCAGGTCGCGCGTGGTCAGCTCGACGATCTTGCCGACGTACATGACCGCCACGCGGTCGCTGATGTGGCGCACCACCGAAAGGTCGTGGGCGATGAACAGATAGGTCAGGTTGAACTGCGCCTGCAGCTCCTCGAGCAGGTTGATGACCTGCGCCTGAATCGACACGTCCAGCGCCGAGATCGGCTCGTCGCACACGATGAAGCTTGGCTGCACCGCCAGCGCGCGCGCGATCCCAATGCGCTGGCGCTGCCCGCCAGAGAACTCGTGCGGATAGCGGTTCGCAAAGTACGGGTTCAGGCCGACGATCCTGAGCAGCTCCTGGACGCGCGCCTGCTTGTCGCGCCCGCGTGCCAACCCGTGGATCTCCAGCGGCTCGCCGATGATGCTGCCGACCTCCATGCGCGGTTTCAGGCTGGCGTACGGTTCCTGGAAGATCATCTGCATCTCGCGGCGCATCTTGCGCAGGTCGCCACCGCTGAGCTGCGTCAGGCTCTTGCCCAGGAAGTTCACGCTGCCGCCGGTCGGCTTGTAGAGCTGCAGGATGGCCCGACCGGTTGTGCTCTTGCCGCAACCCGACTCGCCCACCAGACCGAGCGTCTCACCCTTTGTGACGCTGAACGAGATATCGTCGACGGCCCGCACCCAGCCAACCTGGCGTTGCAGGATGATGCCCTGGGTAATCGGGAACCACATCTTCAGATGTTCGACGCGAAGGATCTCGCCGTCGGCCGTCCCGTCTTTCGGGACCTGAATCGGGCTGGCGGTCGTCGCCATGTCAGTTCGCTAGCCTCCTAAACGCCCTGTGCCACGGGCTCAGCGTGGGGTTCTCTACCACCAGTTACGTCGACCCAGCAGGCGATGCGATGGCCTGGTACGACGGGCTCGAGGCTGGGGTTCTCGGGCACGCACCGCTCCACGGCGTACGGACAACGCGGCTGGAACGGGCAACCAGGCGGCGGATCGACCAGGTCGGGCGGCAAGCC
>CBJLVJ010000408.1:0-4088 GCA_966426465.1 uncultured bacterium
CGCCCAATCGTGCGTGGTCAGCAGCACGGTCGGGGCGATGCGCCCCATGCGCGCGAGGTCGCGGCGCGCCTCGTCGTGCAATTGCTCCTCGCCCCGGCGCCAGTACTCAAACACGACGACGTCGCCGCTCGGCCTGGCAATCGCGCGCAGGTGGTCTTCCGAATGGCAGGTAATCACATGCACGCCTTCGTGGATCAGGTACTCCTCGAGCACCCGCTGGAGGACGTCGCCCACCAGAAGCAGGACGCGTTTGACGGTATGCATTTATTCAAGTCTCCTCGGCCCACCCCACGACGATGCCTCCGTCAGGCCAAGTGAACAGAGACGGTCTGAGCAGCCACGATACATCTCGGCCTGCGGGTTTCCCCGCATCTTTTATGGGCAGGCGCGCGCGTAGGCCACACGCAGCTCGCTCATGTAGCGTTTTCGGATGTGGCCAGCATGGTCGCGGTCGATCAGGTTGGCGATACACGCAAGCAGGCCCTGCCGACGGTCTGGCGCGAGTGCGCGGTGGCCGGAGTAGGTGAGCAGCGTGTCGAGGTACTGGGCCGTGGAATACGTAATGTCCCATTCGTAGCGGCGGAAAACGGCCGGGCCGAAGCGCCCGGAGCGGTCAAGCTCCGCGCCATCCAGCGGAATCTCGGCCGGGCTGGAGAGGCGAAGGCCGGGTGGCGTGGCCGGGTCCCAGCGCTCGTAGCAGTCCTGGACGGCCGCGAACAAGGCATCGTCGCCGCCAGCAATGTGATGCGTTGCGATAGTGGCCAGCGCCCCGCCGGCGCGCAGAGCGTCGGCGCACTTGCGCACGCGGACCTCCGGATCGATCCAGTGAAACGCGGTAGCCGCCACGACCGTGTCGAATGGCTGAGCTGGGAGCGGCCAGTCCTCGAACGCGGCGACCTCGACGTGGACGCCGCCGAAGCGCGCCAGCTTCCGCCGCGCCACCGCGGCCAGGCTCGGCCCGAGCTCGACGCACACGATCGTGCAGCCCCGCTCCGCGAGCGAGATCGTCGCCTGCGCGGTCCCGCAGCCAATCTCGAGCACTCGGCACCTCGGGCCAATGCACGCGAGTCCTGCCAGGTCTTCGAACAGCGCTGAGGGGTAGCCCGGCCTGGCGCGGTCGTACCGCTCGGCATCTTCGTCGAAGGTCAGCCGCAGCCGCTGGGCGTCAGTTTCGGCCACTTGAGCGGAGCTCGGCTTTACCGCGGACCACCGGGTTGCGCAACGTGCCAAGCTGGTCGATCTGAATTTCCACCACGTCGCCCGGCTCGAGCGTGAAGGGGCTGTCCGGCACGAGCGCCGTGCCAGTGCACAGAATCACCCCGTCCGGGAAGGTGTCCTCCCGAAACAGGTACTCGACCAGCTCGTCGAGACCACGCTTGAGCTCGCTCGTGCTGGTTTGCCCGTTCCAGTTGGAGCCGTCGCGGCGGGCAATAGCCATGCGGATGTCGAGCGCGTAGGGATCCGAAACGTCCCAGACAGGAGTGACACCCGGACCAAGCGCGCAGCTGCCGGCGTACACCTTGGCCTGCGGCAGGTACAACGGATTATCGCCCTCGATGCTGCGAGAGCTGACGTCATTGGCCACCATGTAGCCGACAATCTCCGCCTGCGCGTTGACCACGACCGCCAGCTCCGGTTCCGGCACATCCCAGGTGGAGTCGGCTCTGACCGCGATGGGCTGGTCGGGACCCGCCACGCGGCGGGGGGTGGCTTTGAAAAACAGCTCGGGGCGTTCGGCCGTATACACGCGGGTGTAGATGTCCGGCGTACCGCTTTCTTCGACACGCGCTTGCTCAGAGCGTTGGTAGGTCACACCAGCGGCCCAGACCTCGGTCTGGCCGTCGATTGGCGCCAGCAACCGATCGCTCGAAGCCGGGCTGGGCTCGGTGCGCGCCAGCGCCTGCACGCGCGCGCGAAGCTCGTCGCCAGACAGGTGCAGGAGATCGGCGAGCGAGACGTCTGCCGCCTCGAAGGGCCATACCTGGGCTCCATCGACCAGCACAAGGCGTGGCGTCGCCGTGCGTGATCCGAGCCTGACAATCTGCATCGACATCTCAGGTTAGCGAAGCGCCTTCGTGCGAGCCACGAGCCGCCCGGGCGAACAGCGACAGGATCCCGCTCGTTCGGCGCGGCGACGGTTGTGTCCAGCGTGCGCGTCGATCCGCCAGCACGCGCGCGACCTGCTCGTCGCTCAGGCGCTGCCGGTCGATCCCGACGATAGCCAGGCGCCGCTCCGGGATGTGGATCTCGATCAGGTCGCCATCCTCGATCAGCGCGATCGGACCGCCGTCGAGCGCCTCCGGCGTGACGTGTCCCACCGCCGGCCCTTTCGCTGCGCCGGAGTACCGCCCGTCCGTCACGACCGCCGTGGTGGTCGAAAGCGACGGATCGGCGGCAATAATCGCAGTCGCGAAGTACATCTCGGGCATGCCGTTCGCGCGCGGACCTTCGTAGCGAATGACGACCACCTCGCCCGGCTGCACCCGTCGCGCCAGCAGGGCCTCGGTTGCGCTGTCCTCAAAATCAAACACGCGCGCCGGACCGACATGCACGTGCATCTCGTCGGGCACCGAAAAGTACTTTACGACGGCGCCCTGCGGGGCAAGGTTGCCGCGCAACACGGCGATGCCGCCCTCCGGCCCGAACGGATCGCTCATCGGCCGCAGAACCTCGTCCTGCGCGACCTTGACGTTGCTGAGGTAGCCACGCGTCTCGGCAAAGAAGCCGCTGCGTTCGACGTCCGCCAGATTCTCGCCGACGGTCTTGCCCGTGACGGTCAGGCAATCCAGGTGAAGCAGGTCACGCAGCTCGAGCATCACCGCGGGCACGCCGCCGGCGTACCACAGGTATTCGACCGGGTAGCGACCGGTGGTTTTGGCGTTAGCGAGCACCGGGACACGGCGGTGCACGCGATCGAAATCGTCGATACTGAGTTCCACGCCAACTTCGCGCGCGATGACCGGCAGGTGCAGCAAGGCGTTGGTCGAGCCGCCGACTGCCGCGTGCAGGATCATGGCATTGTCGAACGCGTCGCGAGTAAGGATCTGACGGGGCGTGATGTCCTGCTCGATCAATCTGAGGATCTGCTTGCCCGCGAGCCGGGCATAGCGCAGGTGCCTGCTCAGCGGCGTTGGGATGAGAGCGGAGCCCGGCAAGGCGAGCCCGAGCGCTTCGGCGAGCACCTGGCCGGTGCTTGCGCTGCCCATGAACTGGCAGGCGCCACACGTCGGACAGGCCACGCTCTGAGCCTGCTCCAGGTCCTCGCGGGCCAGCTCGCCGCGATCGACGGCGGCCCCGAGACCCCACATCTGGTCAGAGCTGACGTAGTTCGGCCCGTTCAGCTGCGTGCCGCCTGGCAGGTGAATCGCCGGCAGATTGCACCGCGCGATGGCCACCAGGTGCGCGGGCACGGACTTGTCGTTGCCAGAGATCAGCACCATGCCATCGTGCGGGTGACCGAGGGCGTGAATCTCGATCATGGCGGCCATGATGTCGCGCGAAACGAGCGAGTAGCTCATGCCGGAGTGGGCTTGCGCGACGCCGTCACAGATGTCGCTGACCGTAAAAACGCCTGGTTTCCCACCGGCCTCGAACACGCCGTTGCTGACCTCCTCGATCAGCGGCCGGAAATGGAACGTACCCGGGTGACCCATGCCGTAGGCGCTGTCGACCAGCACCTGTGGCTTGGCCAGGTCTTCCTCGGTCCAGTTCATGCCCAGCCGCAGCGCGTCGCCCTGGAAGTTCACCTGGCGCAGGCGCTGGCTCCGCAGCTGGCGTCGATCGGTTGGCACGGTTTCCAGGGTACCTGTCCGGGCGCGCGGTCAACCCGCGCGTAGGGCCTGGTCAAAGAAGCCCAGCACGCGCGCGGCATAGGCCTCGGGCACAGTTGCGACCGACTGGACGTGGCCAGCGCCCGGCACGATCCACAGCTCGGCGGCCGGGTTGTGCGCCGCGGCCAGCAGCCGGCGGCTGTGCTCGGGCGGAATGCGCGTGTCGGCATCGCCGTGAATGAGCAGGATCGGCCGCGGCGCGATTCGCGGGATCGCCTTTTCGGGCGCCACGGCGTCCAGATCGATGCCGTACAGCGG
>CBJLVJ010000409.1:0-4088 GCA_966426465.1 uncultured bacterium
GCCTCCGGTTCCAGCGCTTCGGCCTTCGGTCCCGGCGCAGTAGCTTCGGGCGGCGGCCAGGCTGAACGGTCCCGCGAACACCGAAAGGCGCCGCTCCCCACTTGGGAAGCTGCGCCTTTTTTTTTGTTTACGCAGCCGCTGGCAGATGGCGAGTCGCGGTGGCAACGGGCAGGCTGATGGTGAACGTGCTGCCCTGGCCGACCTGAGAGTCGACCGTCAGTCGGCCGCCGTGGTGGGCGACGATGTCGCGGCAGATCGTCAGGCCCAGCCCGGTGCCCTGGGGCTTACCGGTCAGCGTGTCGCCGACCTGCTGGAACTTCTCGAACACGCGCACCTGATCGTCGGGAGCGATCCCGATGCCTGTATCGGACACGCTGATGGTGAGCTCGTCGGCCCGGATGGAGGCGCGTAGCGTGATCGTTCCCCGCACGGTGAACTTCGTCGCGTTGTTCAGCAGGTTCTGCACCACCTGCTGGAGCCGATCGTGGTCGCCACGAACTGGCGCCAGATTGCGCGGCACCTGGTGCTTGAAGCGGAGCCCGGCCTGCTCGACCACCGGTCCGAAGGTTCGGCCGCACTGGTCCAACAAGGCCGTCACATCGATGATCTCGTCGCGGAAGTCCATCTGGCCTGACTCGATCTTCGTCACGTCGAGCACGTCGTTGACCAGGCGGGTCAGCCGTTCGCTTTCCGACGTGATGATCTGCAGGAACTCCTGCTGTGTCTCGTCATCGTCCGGGTAGCTCTGCAGAAGCTCGGAGAAGGCGCGGATCGACGTCAACGGCGTGCGCAGCTCGTGTGAGACGTTGGCCAGGAAGTTCGTCTTGGCTTCGTCGAGGCTGAGCAGCTCCTGGTGCACGACAGCCAGATCGGCGTACAGACGCTGCAGCTCGACGAGCCGGTCGTGCAGGGCGACCTCGGCTTTGACCGTGAGGCTGCGCAGGTAGCTGGCCAGCAGCGCAGTGATCGACAGAAACCCCGAGCGAAACGCGAAAGCCGCGTCGAAGGTGCGGATATCCAGGAGCGACTGGAGCCCATCGGCAACAACGAAGATCAGCGTCATGGCGAGGGCTGGTCCATAGCCGTAACGCATCGCCACCGAGATCAGCTGGGTGAACAGGATGTACGACATCGGCGAGTCGAACCCGCCGGCGGTCAGCACCATCGAGATGTTGAGCACGCTATCGGCCGCCGTGGTCATATAGCCGTTGGCGAACACGGCCGGCCGGCGCGGGAGGAACCAGCGCAGGCTCACGTTGTAGACCAGGGCAAAGGCCAGGATGCTGTAGGCCGCGATCAGCCGCTCGACAGGCAGGTGCATCACGAACAGGGCCGGGGCAACGGCCACAATGCCGACCCAGCGCGCCGCGATCAGCCGCCACTCGATCGTGAGCGATCGTGGCAGGTCGGACGGGCCTTGCCACTCGGCGGCCACGCCTCGCCGGAGGCAGGGCAGGAGTCGGTTCACGTGACGCATCGTTCGTTACCAGCATCGGCCGCGCGCACCTCGCACTGAAGCGTGATACGACTGTTCTCGACACACCCGCGCACCACGTAAACTTGTGACCAGTGGATCACCTGTCGTCGGCACGGGCCGGCGCGTGGACCGAGGCCGCGCTCGGCGTGGCCGACTCAGACGGCTCGGGCGACGTGTTCAAAGCCCTGGCGGACCCGAGCCGGCGACTGTTGCTGGACAGCCTGTTCGACGAGGATGGCCAGACCCTGGGCGAGCTGTCGGCGCGTTTGCCGGCTATGACGCGATTCGGCGTGATGAAGCACCTGCGCCTGCTCGAGGCGGCCGGCCTGGTCAGCACGCGCAAGGTCGGCCGCGAAAAGCTGCACTATCTGAATCCTGTCCCGATTCGCCTCATCCACGGCCGCTGGATCGGCAAATACGCCGAAGCATGGGTGGGCGCGCTGGCAGACCTCAAAGTGAGCCTCGAAGGAGAAGCGATGGACAGGCCGCGCCACGTCTTCCAGGTCTACATCCGCACGACGCCCGACCAGTTGTGGCAGGCGATCACCGACCCCAGCTTCACGATGCGCTACTTTCGCCGCTCGCGCGTTGAGTCGGGCTGGCGGCCCGGCGAGCGAATGAGCTACTGGATCGACGACGATCTGGTGGTGGACGGCAGCGTGCTCGAAGTGGAGCCGCCGCGACGGCTGGTGACGACCTGGTCGTTTCGTCGCGATCCGAAGCTGCGCGAAGACCCCCCGTCGCGCGTGACCTGGGAGATCGAGCCGGTCGGCGCCACCTGCCGACTCACGCTCGTGCACGACGATTTCCCCGTCGAGACCAACACGTTCAGGTCGGTTGGCTCGGGCTGGCCAGTGATCCTGAGCAGCCTGAAGAGCCTGCTCGAGACGGGCGAAGGTCTGTCGATCGCGCGGTGATCGGGTAGATTTCGGCCAATCATGCGCAGCTTGTGGGACGACCGCGAGGCGGCGGGGTACGAGGGCTTGCTTGGGCAGCGGGTGTATACGTCGCGGCTACTGGGGCGCGACCACGACCTGGTGCTGCACGGGGGCGGCAACACGTCGGTCAAGATCCGCGAGTGTGACATCTTCGGTGACGAACAGGTCATCCTGTACGTGAAGGGCAGCGGCTGGGACCTGGAGAGCATCGAGGCGGCCGGCTTTGCGCCGGTACGTCTCGAGCGCGCGCTCAAGCTCGCCAGTCTGGATCGGCTCGCCGATACACGGATGGTCCAGGAGCTGCGGGCGGCCATGACCAACCCTTCAGCGCCGACGCCCTCGGTTGAGACGATCCTGCACGCCGTGCTGCCGTACACGTTCGTCGACCACACCCACGCCGACGCGCTGCTGGCGATCACCAACACTGCCGACGGCGAGGCGCGCATCCGCGAGATCTACGGCGACCTGGTGGTGACGATCCCGTACGTGATGCCGGGCTTCGACCTGGCGCGGGTAGTCGCGCAGCGCTTTCCGAACGAAGCCGGCCTAAACACGCTGGGCATGGTGCTCCTGAAGCACGGCCTCTTTTCGTTCGGCGAGACCGCGCGCGAGTCGTACGAGCGCATGATCGACCTGGTGTCGCGCGCTGAGGCCTACCTTCACGCGCATGGCGCGTGGGAGGTCGCGCAGCCGCCGCCTCGCACACCCCGCCACGTGCCACGTACCGAGATCGCCAGCCTGCGCCGCGGCGTGTCCGAGGCAGCCGGGCGGCCGATGATCTTGAGCTCGCACACCGATGGTCGTTCGATGGCATTCGTGCAGCGCGCCGACCTTCACCAGATCTCACAGCAGGGGCCCGTCACGCCCGACCACGTGATTCGCACCAGGCGCACAGCGCAGCTCGGACGCGACGTGGACGGATTCCGTGCAGAGTACGAGCGCTATTTCGCGGCGCACGCGGCAAGCGCCAGCCAGCCGTTGAAGATGCTCGATCCGGCGCCACGCGTGATCCTGGATGCGGACCTCGGGCTGGTGAGCGTCGGCGCCAGCGCCGCTGAAGCCGCCATGAGCTTCGAGTTGTATCAGCACACCATCGACGTGGTCCTGCGCGCCACGGCACTGGGCGGTTATCGGGCGCTGCCAGCGGCCGACGTGTTCGCCGTGGAGTACTGGGACCTGGAGCAGGCCAAGCTGCGTCGCGGTGAGAGCGCGAACATGTTCGGTGGCGAGGTGGTGCTCGTGACCGGCGCGGCCTCTGGCATTGGCCGGGCGTGCGTCGACGCGTTTTTAGGCCGCGGCGCGGCGGTGGTCGGCCTCGATATCGACGCCAGGGTGAGCGAACTGCTTCCGGGTCGCCCGGACTTTCTCGGGTTGCCGTGTGACGTGACTCAGCCGGAGGCGGTTGACTGCGCGCTCGATGCTGCCGTGCGGGCCTTCGGCGGCCTGGACATGCTCGTGTTGAACGCAGGCGTGTTCGGCGCCAGCCAGCGCATCGAGTCGCTGCCCATGGCCGAGTGGCGGCGGGTGATGCAGGTGAACCTGGATGCAAACCTGGCGTTGATGAGCGTGGCCCACGGCCTGTTGAGGTGCGCGCCGCGATCGGGTCGGGTGGTGGTCATCGGCTCGAAGAACGTGCCGGCGCCCGGGCCAGGAGCGGCGGCGTACTCGGCCTC
>CBJLVJ010000410.1:0-4085 GCA_966426465.1 uncultured bacterium
CGCATCGCCAGAGCCAGGGGCATGCGCGCCGCGCGGCCGTTCACCTGGGGCGCCATCGCCGATCAGCACCTGGACCTGTACTCACGCCACGCCACCATATCTCACAGGGTTCAACAACTCCGGTCACGGTGGACCGCGTTCGGGTCGGCGGGCGCTGGATCCGGCGCGGCGCCCTCGCGGACGGGGTATGCTCGCGGGACGTCGAGGAGGAGTTGAACGATGAAGCCGCCCCCATTCGAATATCACGCACCCGGCTCCACGACCGAAGCCCTCGAGCTGCTGAGCCAGGTCGGCAGCGACGGCAAGGTGCTGGCCGGAGGCCAGAGCCTGCTGCCACTGCTCAATCTCCGCCTGGCCCGTCCGGCGCACCTGATCGACATCAACGGCCTGTAGGCCGAGATTGGCCAGATCCGCACGAACAACGGCGGCCTGGCGATTGGCGCGATGACCCGACAGCGCACGGCCGAACGCTCCCAGCTTATCGCAGAGCGCTGCCCACTTCTGGCTGAAGCCCTGCCTCTGATCGGCCACGTGCAGATTCGCAACCGGGGTACCATCGGCGGCAGCCTGGCGCATGCCGATCCCGCCGCGGAGCTCCCAGCGGTCGCCGCGGTCCTGGACGCAGAGCTTGTCGTCCGCGGCAAACGCGGCGAACGCGTCCTCAAAGCGGACGATTTCTTCGTGACCTTTCTCACCACGGCCGTCGAGCCAGATGAGCTCCTCGTCGAAGTCAGGCTGCCCGGCTGGCCCAGGGGCGCCGGCTGGTCCTACCAGGAGGTGAGCCGCCGCCACGGCGATTTTGCGATGGTCGGCGTGGCCTGCCTCGTTAGCCTGGGCCAGGACGGCACCATCTCGGAAGCACGACTCGGCTATACCGGTGCCGCGCCGTCACCCGTCAGAGCGCGCGCTGCCGAGCGCTCGCTGCGAGGCCAATACCCTTCGAGCGACTCATTTGCCGAAGCGGCCGAACAGGCTGCCGCGGCGCTGGATCCCGCTGCAGACGTGCATGCCCCGGCGGCGTATCGCCTGCACGTTGCCAAGGTGCTGACCCGACGCGCGCTCCAGACCGCGGTGAGTCGCGCAACAGGAGGTGGAGCGTGACGACACGCGTTCATGTGGAACTTACGGTAAACCGGAAAGCGCGGGAATTTGACGTTGAGGCGCGTAAGACGCTGGCCGACGCCCTGCGAGAGGACCTCGGTCTCACCGGAACCCACCTGGGGTGCGAGCATGGCGTATGTGGCGCATGCACCGTGCTGGTCAACGGCCAGGCAGTGCGCTCATGTCTGATGCTGGCCGTTCAGGCGCGCAACGCCGAGATCCTCACCGTCGAGGGGCTCGAACGTGACGGCGAGTTGCATCCGGTCCAACAAGCATTTCGTGAGAGCCATTCATTCCAGTGTGGCTTCTGCACGCCTGGTTTTGTCATCAGCACCGTCGCATTTCTGGCAGAAAGTGCCAGTCCAAGCGAGCAAGAGATCCGCGAAGCGCTGTCGGGCAATATCTGTCGCTGCACTGGTTACCAGAGCATCGTCGACGGCGTGCGGTTGGCCGCGGAGAAATTGCGCGCCGAGGCGGCCGCGCCCGTTGCTTCAGGAGCCTGAACATATGCGAATAATTGGCACCAGCATTCAACGTGTGGAAGATGGGCGCGTACTCACCGGTCGCGGACGCTACGTCGACGACGTCGTTCTGCCGGGCATGCTGCACGCGGCGTTTCTGCGCAGTCCGCATCCGCACGCGCGTATCACTCGCATTGACACCTCCAGGGCCGCGGATATGCCCGGCGTCGTCGCGGTGCTGACGGGCGAGGACATGCAGCGGCTCTCGAAGCCGATGACGGTCCAGATGGTGCCCGGGTACAGGAGCCCGTCATTTTCTGGACTCGCCACGGATACCGTCCGCTTTGTCGGGGATCCCGTCGCGCTGGTCGTGGCGGAGAGCCGGTATCTGGCCGAGGACGCATGCGACGCGATCGAGGTACAGTACGAGGAGCTGACGCCCGTTGCGACGATCGAACACGCCCTGGATGCGCATCGGCCGGCGATTTTCGCCGACGTGGGCACCAACACGTTGTTCGAGCACTCGCAAACATACGGCGACGTGCAGGCGGTGTTCGCCGGCGCGGACCGCGTCTTCACCGAGCAATTCCGCCAGCATCGCTACGCAAATGTACCGATGGAAACGCGTGGATGCATCGCGAGCTACGACCCCAGCGCACGCGAGCTCGTCTACTACGTCGCGACCCAGTCGCCGCACGGGGTGCGTTTTGCGCTGTCCGGACTGCTCGGCATTCCGGCGGACCGCACGCGGGTGATCAGCGGCGACGTCGGCGGCGCCTTCGGACTGAAGGGCTTCGTCTACCGAGAAGACGTGGCAGTCTCCGCCGCCAGCAAGAAAGTCGGTCGGCCGGTCAAATGGATCGAGGACCGCAACGAGCACCTGATGGCGTCCGCGCACGCTCGCGAGGAGGACCTCGAGCTGACCGTCGCAACGCAAAATGACGGCACGCTGCTGGGGGTGAAAGCGCGCCTGGTGATGAACCAGGGCAGCTATCCGCTGCTGCCTTTTCCGTCGGCATTGTTCACCTCGATCATGCGCGTCATGCTGCCGGGGCCGTACCGCATCCAGGCATATTCATTCGACACGACGGTGGTGGCCAGCAACAAAGCGCCGTACGTCGCTTATCGCGCGCCCTGGGAAGTCGAGACCTGGGTGCGCGAGCGTATGCTCGACATCGTCGCGCGCGAGCTCCACATCGACCCGGTGGAGATTCGCAAAAAGAACATGGTCACCGCTGAGGAACAACCGGTCCACATGGTGACTGGTCCGACGTTGGAGCGAATGAGCGCCCGCCAGACGCTCGACCGCTCGCTCGAGCTGTTCGATTACGGCGCGTTCCGAGACGAGCAACGCCAGGATCGCGACCGCGGCCAGTTGCGCGGACTGGGTATTGCGACGTTTATCGAGGCCGCACCGGGGCCGCGCGACATGGCCGCGGCGCTTGGATTCGGACTTGGCAAAGAACGCGCGCACGTGCGCATGGAAATCGACGGTCACCTGACTGTGATCACGGCGCAGATGCCCCACGGCCAGGGCCACGAAACCACGCTTGCGCAGGTGGCCGCCGATGAAATGGGCGTGCCGTTCGACCACGTGCGCGTGGTGTACGGCGACACGCGGTACACGCCGTTCAGCCTGATCGGAACCGGTGGGCGCCGCTCGGCGACGATGGCCAGCGGCGCCGTGCTCTACGGCACACGTCGCATCAAAGAGTCCGTCCTGAACGTTGCCGCCGGCATGCTGGAGGCCAGTCCCGAGGATCTCCAGATCGAGGAGGCGATAGTTTCCGTCAAGGGCGCGCCGCAGCGCGCCGTGCCACTTGGCCAGATCGCGATGATGTCCTACATGGCGCCGAACCACCTGCCGGGTGGCGCGCCAGCGGAGACGGAGGTTGACTACGATTTCGATGGCGATGAGGGCGGGTGGGCGCAAGCAACGCACGCCTGCTGGGTGACCGTGGATCGCGACACTGGCCAGGTGAAAATCGACCGGTACCTGGTGGTGGAGGACTGCGGGACGATGATCAACCCGGCCATTGTCGAAGGACAGGTGCGGGGTGGCGTCGCGCAGGGCATCGGTGGTGTGCTGTACGAACACGCTGCCTATGACGAGGACGGACAGTTCCTGGCGGGTACGTTCATGGACTACCTCCTGCCAACCACCACGGAGGTGCCGACGATCGAAATCGACCACCTGGAGACGCCGCCGATCAGTCCTGTCAACTTCCGTGGAGTTGGCGAAGGGGGTGCGCTGGTCGCGCCGGCGGCGCTCACGAACGCGATCGAGGATGCGCTGGCGCCGCTCGGCGTGAAAATCACCGAGCAGTGGTTGCCACCCTCGCGCATCCTGCAGCTGACCGGCGCCATCTAGCCTCTCTGAGACCTGGAGGGCTGTCCGGCCCTCCAGGTGGTTCACCCGGGGCGCGGCGCCGACAATCGAGCATCAGCCCGCCGGCAGCCGCGCGTACCGCCGGGCGGGCCATAGTTCGCCGCGAACGCGCGGGTGAAGTGCGCCTGATCGGC
>CBJLVJ010000411.1:0-4084 GCA_966426465.1 uncultured bacterium
AGTCGATGATGCGCAAGAGCTTCGGCGCGTTGAACTACACCCGCTATGGTTACGCCGATTTTCTCACCGAGGGCCGTGACTACGGCGTGTTCTATCGCATCTGGCCGGGCACGCAGCGGCTGCTGCTGTGGGGCGATCCCGCCCTGGCGGCCGGCTTCGGCCGTCAGGGGCGCTTCTGCGACAGCCTGGGCGTGGAAATCTGCGAGCCGCTTTCGTTCAAGGGCCGCTGCGGCTCCGGCCTGCCGGGTGGGCGGGAGGCCTACGCCGACGCCACGCTGCGCCCAGCACAGGGCGATTGGGAGAAGTACGTCTACACCTATCGCCTGTTTGGTCGGTTGCTCTACAACCCCGCGGCGGACCCCGCAGCGTGGAGGCGTTACCTGGCCCACGAATTCGGCCCGGCCGCCGGGCCGGTCGAGACCGCCCTGGCGAGCGCGAGCCGGGTCTTGCCACTGGTCACCTCGGCGCACAGCCCCTCGGCCGACAACCTCAGCTACTGGCCCGAAATCTATACCAACATGTCGATCGTCCATGACTCGCCGTCTGATCCGTACCCCGACACGCCCACTCCGAGGCGCTTCGGGAGTGTCAGCGCGCTCGATCCGGGTCTGTTCGCGTCGGTGGACGAGTTTGCCGACGAGGTAGTCCGCGGGCAGCTCGGCGCCAGGTACTCCCCGCTCCGGGTCGCCGACTGGTTGGAACAACTGGCAGACCAGGCGCGCAAGCAGTTGTCCGAGGCGCAGCGGCTGACGCCCGACGCTGATGCTCCCGCCTTCAGGCGGTTGGCCGTGGACGTGGCGATCCAGGCGCACATCGGACGCTTCTTCGCCTCCAAGCTGCGCGCCGCGGTGGCGTACGCCCTGTTCAAGCGGACGGGTGAAGCGCGGTGGTCGCGCGAAGCGCCGCGGCAGTACAGGGCGGCGCGCTCGGCCTGGGCTGAGGCGGCGGAGCACGCGCGCGTCTACCAGGCCGACATCACGGTCGGCCGCGAGCCGTGGCAGCGCGGCCACTGGGCGGACCGGCTGTCGGCGATCGACGCCGACATCGCCGAGATGGAAGCCGAGTGTGACCGTTTCGAGGCGTCTGCCGATGCCGCCGGCGAGACCGACGCGACGCCACTGGCCAGTCTCGACCCGGCGCCACCCGCGCTCGACTACGCCCATGTGCCGCCGGCCGGATTCGAACCCGGTCAGCCGGTGGCGATCGAGCTGGGCGTCCGATCGAACACCAACGGGCTGTCGATTTCAGCCCGGATGCACTACCGCCACGTCAACCAGTCGGAGGAGTATCGGGTGGCAGCTATGGATGTCAGGGATGGCACGTACTCGGCGACCATGCCGGGCGACTACACGGATTCGGCTTATCCGTTGCAGTACTTCTTCGAACTACGGAATGGAAGAAGCCAGGCCTGGCTCTATCCGGGCCTGAGCGACGACTTCGCGAACCAGCCGTACATGGTCGTCCGACGCCATGCGGAACGCTGAGCAGAACGTGGCGCCGCTGACCGGGCGGCCCGGGCTGCGCGAGCTCGCCGACGTCCACCACAAACGAGTCGGATCGGCCGTCAACACGAATCTGCTCGCCTCTGACGCAGCCTACCGAGCCGTGCTCGCGCGCGAGTTCTCGAGTCTCACCCCCGAGAGCGTGATGAAGTGGGCGCTCGTCGAACCGCAGCGTGGAATCTTCAGCTACGCGGCCGCCGAGAGTCTGGTGGACTTCGCCCGCCAGCACGACCAGGTCGTGCGCGGGCATACGCTGGTGTGGCACCACCAGTTGCCGGCGTGGCTGACCGAGGCCTCCTTCACGCCGACCGAGGTCGCGGACATCCTGCATGAGCACGTCGTCGAAGAAGCCTCGCACTTTCGCGGCGCGATCGACGCCTGGGACGTAGTCAACGAGCCGTTCAACGAGGATGGCACCTGGCGCGACACGATCTGGTACCGCGCCCTGGGTCCGGACTACGTCAGCCTGGCATTCGAGTGGGCCCAGGCTGCCGACCCGCACGCGCGGCTGTACCTCAATGACTACAACGTGGAGTCGATCAACCCCAAGAGCGATGCCATGTACGTGCTCGTCCAGGACCTGCTCGCCCGCGGCGTCCCGCTGCACGGGGTGGGCTTCCAGGCCCACCTGGCGCTGGAGCTCGAGTTCCCGCACACCCTGCGCGACAACCTGGAGCGCTTCGCCGCGCTCGACCTGGACCTCGCCATCACGGAGGCGGACGTGCGCATGCTGTTGCCGGCCACTCCTGATAAGCTCGCCACCCAGGCGGACTGCTTCGCGCGTCTGACGCGCACGTGCCTGGAGGTGCCCCGCTGCGTGTCATTCACCCTCTGGGGCTTCGCCGACTCGCACTCGTGGATTCCGGGCTGGTTCCAGGGCTACGGCGCGGCGACCGTCTTCGACGATCGCCTGCAGCCGAAGCCCGCCTACACGGCGGTGTCCGAAGCGCTCAGCGAGACGGTCAGCCCTTGATCGCCCCGGACAGTACGCCCTTGGTGAAGAAGCGTTGCAGGAACGGATAGACCATCAGAATGGGCACCGTGGCGATCACCACGACCGCCATCTGAATCGTCTGCGCGGGCGGTGGCGGCTGGCTCGGGTCGGGTGTCACGCCGCTGGCGAGCAGAGCACTGCCCTGCAGCACGTACTGGCGTAGCACAAGCTGGATCGGCCACTTGTCCGCGTCGTTCAGGTACAGGATGGCGGTGAAAAACTCGTTCCAGTAGCCAACTCCGTAGAACAGCGCGATCACCGCCAGGACCGGCTTGCTCAGGGGCAGGATAATTTGCACCAGGATCCTGAGGTCGCTGGCCCCATCGATGCGCGCGCTCTCCAGCAACTCGGGCGGGATACCCATGAAGAACTGGCGGACGACCACCAGGTTGAACGCGCTGATGGCTCCGGGCAGGATCAGCGCAGGAAAGGTGTTGATCAAGCCGAGCTGCTTGACGAGAAGGTAATTCGGAATCATGCCCGCGGAGAAGATCAGCGTGAACAGGGCAAGCGCAAGGACGACTCCGCTGCCCGGCACGCCGGGACGACTCAGACCGTAGGCCATGGTGACCGTCAGGAACATGCTCGTGAGGGTGCCCACGGCCGTGATGCCGACGCTCACCAGTAGCGCGCGGCTGACGATCCCGCCCGTGAAGATGACCTTGTACGCCTCGAGCGAAGGATGCGTCGGGAACAGGATCAGGCCGCTGCCAACGACGTCGCGGTAGCTGGAGAAGCTGACGGCGATGACGTAGACGAACGGGAACAGCATCGCGAACGTCAGGAAGACCAGCAGCGCGGCTTTGGCCACCTGAGCCGCCGGACTCGGCTTCTCCATCCACGGCGGGCGGCCGGTGGTCTGCCGCGTGCCGCCGAGTGCGATCGCTACTCTGGCCATCAGAATGCCCCTTCCTCGCCCAGCGCCTTGGCGACGCGGTTGGCGGTGAAGACGAGGATCGCCGCGACCACGCCTTTGACCAGGCCGACCGCGGCGCTGAAGCCCCAGTCACCGCCCTGGATGCCTCGGAAGTAAGTGAAGGTGTCGAGCACCTCGGCGGCCTGGGCGCCGACGGCGTTGCGCTGCAGAAACATCTGCTCGAAGCCAGTGTTCAGCGTCGTCGCCAGGCGGAGGATGAGCAGCAGGACGATGACGCCGCGAATACCGGGCAAGGTGATGTGCCAGAGCCGCTGCCAGGCACTCGCGCCGTCCATCGAGGCCGCCTCGTAGAGCGAAATCTCGATCTGGAGCAGTGCGGCCAGGATGATGATCGTTCCCCAGCCGGTCTCCTTCCAGATGAGTTGGAGCACCACCAGGAATTTGAAGAAGCCGGGGTTGGACATGATGTTGACCGTCCCCTGGCCGCTTTCGCGCAGGAACTGATTGAGGAGACCCGCGCCGCCGAAGAGTTGCTGCCACAGGGCGATGATGATTACCCAGCTGATGAAATGCGGCAGGTACAGCACACTCTGCATGAACCGCTTGGCCGGCTCGCTGATCATGCTGTTGAGCAGCAGCGCCAGAACGATCGGTGCCGTGAAGAAGAAGATCAACTGCAGCAGGCTGATCACCAGCGTGTTCTGGATCGCC
>CBJLVJ010000412.1:0-4083 GCA_966426465.1 uncultured bacterium
CGATCAGCACGAGCGACCCCTGTTTGTAGGCGGTCCTGAGCGCCACCACGTCGCTCTCGTCGGTACTCAGCAGCGGCTGCGACGAAGCGGCGCCGAGGCGGTAGTGAGCGACGAACGGAACGACGAGACCGTCGGCTGTACGCGCAGTGGAGGCGGCGGTGCGTAGCGGCTCCACGGTGACGCCGAGGCTGCGTGCGTACAGCAGCCAGGGCAGGGAGTCGCCCGCCACGACGAGCGTGCCACCGCGTTCGGCGACCTCATCAAACGTCTCGTGAGCACTCGAATCGAACGGAGTCTCGGGCTGCAAGACGACCAGGTTGATAGGCTGCGACTCGTCCAGCGACAGGTCCTGGAGTCGGAGCGTGCGACCGCCCAGCGCATCGACCCAGGTGTACAACGCCAGGGCGCCATCGGGCTGGGCCGAGTAACTGCTGCCAGCCGGCAACGGCGTCCGCTCGGTGAGCAGGCGGAGTGCGCCGATGACCAGCGCCACCACGCAGATGCCGAGCAGCGCCATGCTCGACCGCATCCGACTCACGTCGGCCGCATTCCCAGCGCGGCCGAGCGCAGGTGGGCGACCCGCTCGGCCAGGTCAGAGAAGAATTCGGGCGCAACGCCAAAGCTGCCATAGCGGACACGATCGTACCGATCCACGATGTCGTCGAACGTGCCGCCGAGTGTCGGATGGAGCTGCTGCAATTGACGGGCGTGCTCGCGGTTGGTGAGCGTGCGCTCGATGTGCAGCAGCGCCCGTTCGTCCAGTGCGTACAGCGCCGAGAGGTACAGCGTGCGCACGGCCTCGTCGAGCTGACCGGCGCCGGCCAGACGCTGCGCCGACGCCCACAACTGGTCGGACCGCTCGCGACGTTGGCTGAGGCTGGCGGAACTCAGTCTGGCCTCACGGATCACGCTCAGGCGTACCGCGCGCACCAGGTAGACGAGGACGACGGCGATCGCGACGGCACAGACGCCAAGCACGACGATGCCGAGCCAGCCCTCGCGACCCGTGGCGCTGTCGGCGAGCGTCTGGATCAGGCGCGCCACCACGTAGCGGGCCAGGTCCACGACCGGGCCGAAGACCTGCTGCCACCAGGGCAGCGACCGCTCGGCCTGGTATTCAGGCCGAGCGAGTATCTCCGACAGGCGCTCGAGCGCCTGGTCCTCACTCATTCGTTGGCACAGGCTCTGTCTCGAGCTGGCTCAGGCGCTCGAGGATGTCGGCTCCCTCGCGACGGTTACGCAGGTCGACGAAGGCCAGGGTATAGGCGATCGAGCCGATACTGGCGAAGACGATCTGGAGCACGACGGCGACCGCGTTGACGATCGCCGCCTGCGCTGGAGCCAGACCGAACTGGCCACGCGTGGCGGAGCTGAACGTCAGCGGTATCTCGATCAGCGTCGCGGGCGCCCATTGCAGCACGCTCACGATCAGGCCGGCGACGCTGAGGATCGAAACCAGACGGAACCAGTGCCGATCGACAAGCTGGCTGCTACGCGTCAGGGCGCTCACCGGCCCGTGCCGCTCCAGGACAGCGGCAGGGATGTACAGCGACCAGCGCCCGAGGAAATAGGCTGGCAGACCAAACGGCGCGACGAGCACGATCAGCCACTTGACCCAGCGCTTGCGCACGCCTGGCTTGAGCCACCACAACACCAGCAACACCAGCGCGATCAGCGTGCCCAGCACGCCGAAGACAGTCACCACGAACAGCACGACGGCCACGGCGGTCAACACCGCCAGCGCCAGCAGCAGCACGATGGTGGCCAGCAACGCAGCCCAGTAGCGAGCCAGCGCCGCGCCATACGCCGAGCGCAGCGGCGGCTCGCCGCCGCGCAGGTACGTGTCGACCGCGACCACGGCGGCCGAGCTCCACAGCACGAAGAACAGCGTGGACACGACGTACACCCCCAGCACGGCGGCCGTCTCCGCGGCCAACGTTGAAGGCTGGGCGAATCGACCGCTCTGGAGCTCGGCGACCGTAAAGCTGGCGCCCAGGACACCGCTGGCGCTCAACCAGATACCCAACAGGCCGGGCGGGAGCAGCGCGACGGCGCTCAGCACCGCCAGGCTTGTCCAGTGTTGGCGGAACAGGCGGATGCTCTCGTCGAGGACGTCGGCGAACGTCAGGACGCGGCGGTACCGCGCAAGGAGTGGCTCTTGCCCTGGGGAGGTCAGCACCGCCATAGTCGAAGATACCCCGGGGGATCCCCAGGGAGGAGGACGGCGATCGCGCACAGACACCGAACGGCAGCGGCGACCACGCGTCGGTCGAACCAATGTAGCAGGTTGAGCAGGTGCGTTCAGGCTGCACTGGCGGTCGTGTGTGCTCTGGGACTGAGCGCGTGTACGGCCGCGGCGCCTCCAGCGGCCACGGCAGCGCCGCCGGCGCCGACCCCCGAGACAAGCTCACGGCCGTATGAGAGCGAGACACGCCTTGCCACGCCCACCAGCCCGCCGATCGCGGCGACACCAACACTACAACCGCGTGCCGAGCAGCCGGCGGAGCCCACGATGAGCCCAACGACCACGACGAGCATGACACCCGAAGAGCTCGCGCGGGACACGCTGGCCAACATGACGCTCGAACAGAAAGTCGGTCAGGTGTTCATGCTCGGCTTCGAGGGGACCAGCCTGAACGCGGCCAACCGCGCGCTGATCCAGGGCCTGCACCTGGGCGGCGTGACACTGTTTGCGCGCAACGTCGACGACGGTCCACAGCTTGCCCGACTGGACGCCGACCTGCAGACGATTGCCGACCCGGTGCCGCTGTTCATCTCGGTCGACCAGGAAGGCGGGCTGGTGGTCCGCGTCACCGAAGGGGCGACCATCTTCCCGGGCAACATGGCCATCGGCGCCGCGGGCGATCGCAGCCTGGCGCGGCAGGTGGCCGAAGCCGCCGCCAGCGAGCTGCTGGCCATGGGCGTCAACATGGACCTGGGCCCGGTTGTGGACGTGAACACCAATCCGCTGAATCCGGTGATCGGCGTTCGCTCGTTCGGCTCGAACGTTGACCTCGTCTCGCAGCTTGGCACCGACACGATTCAGACCATCCAGGCGAGCGGAATCAGCGCGGTGGCCAAGCACTTTCCGGGCCACGGCGACACTGACGTCGATTCACATCGCGACCTGCCAGTTGTGCCGCACCCGCTCGAACGGCTGCAATCGCTCGAGCTCGTGCCGTTCAAGGCCGCGATGCGGGCGGGTGTCGACGGCATCATGACGGCCCACCTGTACCTGCCACAGATCGAGCCACAAGCGGACGTGCCGGCCACGCTCTCCAGGACGGTGCTGACCGGCCTGCTGCGCGAGCAGCTTGGATACCAGGGACTGATCCTCACCGACGCGCTGGACATGGACGCGATCAAGAAGGACCGTACGGCCGCCGAAGCCGCGGTCCAGGCCTTCCAGGCCGGCGCCGACCTGTTGCTCGTCGCGGGTATCACGGCCGAAGACCGGCGGCACCTGGGTGAAGGCCCGCCGGCGCTGCTCGCGGCGGTCAAGTCCGGCCGAGTTGCCGAAGCGCGCCTGGACGCGTCTGTGCTGAGAATCCTGGAAGCCAAAGCGCGGCGAGGCGTGCTGCCCGGCCTGGTCAGCCCTCCAGCCGCTCCAGACACGGCGGTCCTGAACAGCCCGCAGCACCGTGCGCTGGCGCTGGATGTGGCGCGCAAGGCGGTGACGGTACAGCGCGACAGTGCCGGCCTGCTGCCGCTCGATCCGTCGCAGAGGGTGCTCGTGGTGGTCGCGGATGAGCCAACGCGAAGCGATGCGGTGGACGACGAGCTCGCGAGCAGTCTGCTGGACGCCGTCCGCCGCGTTGCGCCGGCGGCGGTGGGTGCGTCGGCCAGAACAGCCGTGACCGCCGCCCGCGGCGCCGATGTCGTGGTGTTCGGCACGTTCGACCTGGCCCAGCATCCCGAACAGCAGGCGCTGGCCCGGTCGCTCGCGGCGAGCGGCAAGCCCGTAGTGGGCGTCAGCCTCAGAGGGCCGTACGACGCGCCGGTCGCGCCAGAGGTGGGTACCTTCCTGACCGTCTATGGCGACCGCCCGGTGCATCTGCAGGCAGCAGCCGAAGCGCTGTTTGG
>CBJLVJ010000413.1:0-4080 GCA_966426465.1 uncultured bacterium
GAAGCTCGTCCAGGGCGCGCGCCTCAAGCGGCCGGCGCGGCCGCACGTGGTCGACGAGCACGGCGGCAATGCGTCGGGCGGGCAGGCTGACCTCGTCGGCCTGGAGTGCGCCGAAGTCGACCGCCGAATGGCGCGGCTTGCTCTCGAGCACCTGGCGGATGCGCCGGTAGCGCGCGGGGTCGATGAACTCGCGGCTGAAAAAGTGTGGGCTCCTGGTTGCCACGTTGTGGTTGGCATTGGCCCACAGTCCGTCTGGCGGGTTAAAGGCGCGTGGAAGCTCGTCGAATGGAATGGTCCCGCGCCACTCGTATTGACCCGTCCAGCCTGGCGACGGCACCAGACCCTCGCCGCGCTCGCGCACGGGCACGCTGCCGACCATCTGATAGCCGATATTGCCTTCAGCATCGGCGTAGGTCAGGTTCATGGCCGGCGTCCCCCAGCGGCTCGCGGCGGCGCGGAACTCGTCCCACGACACTGCGCGGTTGATCGCCAGAATGGCCGATGCCGCCGACTCGGCCTCGAGCACCATAGACCGCATCGCCAGTGGGCGGTGCTCGTCAGCCAGACTGGGCGTGGGTGTGATCAACGGCCCGTGGCGACGCGTTACCAGCACGTCCTCGATCCAGGGCTTGGCCTGCCCTTTCACCGAGATGACCTCGCGCACCAGGGTGCCGCTCTCCCATCGGCCGGCGAACTCGGTCCGCCGCGAGTCGCCTGGATCCAGTCGCTCGACGTACAGGTCGGCCGCATTGGCCATCGACGCGGTGATGCCCCAGGCGATATGCCGGTTGTGGCCGATGATCACGCCAGGCGCGCCCGGGGCGCTGGCGCCGGCGACGTTCAACTCGCCGCCCGCGGCCAGGTGGACTTCGTAGAACACGCTGGGCAGTCGTGGGAACATGTGCGGATCGTTCGCCAGCAGCGGCTTGCCGGTGCTCGAGCGGGCGCCCGAAACGACCCACGCGTTGCTTGCGCCCGGCCCACCCGCCAGCGCGATGGGTGGCAGCTCGCCCGGCTCGGGCCGCTCTGGCGGACCCCAATCTTCGAGACGCGGCAAAGCGTCAGAGTCGGGCTGCCAGACGTCTGGCTCCAGGCTGGACGCGCCCGCGTACCCGAGGCGCGCGATCAGGCGCGAACGAACCAGCTCGCTTTCCCAGTTCGGCGTCTGCGAGTAGGCGAGATAGCGCGCGAAGCCGAGCGTATCGACCGGCTGCCACGGCTCGGGCTGAAAACGGGCCAGCACGAATTCGGCCGGCAGCTTCTTGGCCGCAACCAGGCCGTCCAGGCAGGCGTTGACACCGGCGGCATAGGCGCGCAGCATATCGCGCAGGTCTGCGTCGGCAGCATCCCACTCACGCTGGGCGGCGCGGTGCAGTCCAAGGCGACGGTGGAACCGGTCGACGTCCAGCGCGAGCTTGCCGAAGACCTCAGCCAGCCGACCAGCCGTGAGGCGTCGGGTCAGCTCCATGTGCCACAGGCGATCCTGGGCGTGGCAGAAGCCCTGGGCGAAGTACGCGTCGAGCGGGTCGCGGGCGCTGATGTGCGGGATGCCCCAGCGGTCGCGCACGATGTCGACGGGGGCACTCAGGCCTTTGAGGCGGAGCTCGCCGTCAAGCGGCGGCAGCGGTCGGCGCAGCAAGTAGCCAAATGCGCCCGCGGCCAGTGCGCCCGTAGCGCCGGCGGCGACGCCCAGGCGGTTCAGTCCGAATGGCACCTAGCGGTGTCGGCGCCCCGATTCGCGACGGCGGCTCGCCGCGAGCGGGCTCATTCGCCGTCCGACTGTCCGGGATCCTCGCGGCGCAGTTGCTTCAAGAACTCCTCCAACTCACTGACGACGGCTTGCGGGCTTGGCAGCTCGATGTTCGGATTCAGCTCCGGGTCCTGACTGGACGGTGCTTCGGGGTCCTCCTCCGGTTGGGTGCCTGACTCGCCGACGTTCATCAAGCTGAGCATGCGTTCGACCTGTTCGCGCAGCTGTGGCTGGTCGTGCAGGAGGCGGTCGACCTGGCGCAGCAGCGCTCGCCCGGCTCGATCCAGCTCCGACAACTGGAGCGGCACACCCGTGATGGCCGAGAACGTCTGCAGCAGAGCGTGGGACACGCGCGGGTTCGGCACCCCCTGAATGTAGTTCGGCGCGAAACCGTAGACCGCCACGGCGGGCAGTCCGCGGGCCTCGGCCTCGGCCAGCAACACGGTCACGAAGCCTGTCGGCCCCTCGTAGTTGGTGAACACGACCTTGTTTCTGGCCAGCGATTCGCGCAGCTGATCGTTGTTTGCCCAGCCGGTCATGCGCACTTCGCCGCGGTGCGGCACGGCACCAAAGATCGAGCCGATACAGACGATTGACTGCACCCCGAAGCGCTGCAGGCCGTCCAACATGACCGAGGCGAACGTTCGCCATTTCAGGTTTGGCTCTGGTGCGACGAACAGCACCAGGTCGTTGGTGTGCTCGAGGACGGCGCCGTGAAATTCACCCCGCGGCCAGTGCACGGCGCGCTCGCCGGCACCGACGATCGACACGAGCGGGCGGGTGTCCGTGAAGCTGTAGAACTCTTCCGGGTCGATCTCGGCCAGCTTGCGCGTCTGGAGATTGCTGATCAGGTGACGGACGCCGCCGGTGCCGCCCGAGCCCGCGTCGACCCAGCCGCCGAAGGCGACCAGCGCATACGGTGCGCGCAGCTGCAGCGAATCAGCATCCGCCTCATAGCGCAATACCTCGGGCGACCCGGACATTGCCCCAAGTATAAGAAGTTCAAGTTGCCACGCCGGTGAGAAAAAAGAGCGTGCGCGCGGCGATCTCGCCCGCCAGGATCAGCGCGGCGACGATGTACAGCAGGCCCGTGGCCGAGTCGAGCGAGCGGATTCGTGCCGTCCGCCAGGTCATCACGCCGGCGACCAGGGGTACCGCCAGACCAAACACGACGCGCACGCCAAGGAACAGCGCGTACTGCGAAAAGAGGGAGTGATTGAGGCTCGTTACCCCCGCGCCCACCAGCAACACGGGCAGCAGCACGATCTGCGCGATGAGCGCGCCCAGGCAGACGAACGTCACCTCGATCAACGGCTTGACCGACATGGTTGGCGAGACCAGGTACCAGTGACCCAGTGACAGGCCAGTGAGGGCTGAGCCCAGCGCCAGAGCGCCCGCCACTACCGCCACTGGCTCACCCAGGCCGAACAGGTCCCGGCCTGGCGTCACCAGCGACGCGCACCACAGGCTGGCCAGTCCCACCAGCGGCAGCAGCGGTCCGAGGACGGCCAGCATGCGGGCCGAGGGTCGCGCGCGCAGGCCGATCAGGTACACGCCGAGCAGCGCGGCGAACGCGACATTGAGCGTGCGTTCGGCGGCCAACCACAGCGACGAGGCGCGGTCGAGCTCGGGCGGTGGAAAAGAGGTGCGCAGCCAGATCGCCAGGACGGCCACGATGAGCAGGCACACGCCCGTGAACAGGGTGAAGCCGCGGCTGACCTCGCCGCGCAGGTGCACCCAGAACAACACGATGGTGCCGCCGACCGCGGCCTCGAGGAACAGAAAGTAGGCGGCCGCGGGAAGAGCTTGCAAAAGCTAGTTCCCCAGGGGGGACCCCGAGGATACGTCCCCGCTTCCGGGCCGACCCGCTCGCTGGGCGTGCTGCCACCCACGACGAGCGGCGGCCCTGCGCGGACTCAACCTGATGTTGCGCGCTCGGCGCGTCGAAGCTGCTCGGTTTCGTCTGGGCGGGCGTAGTCGTCCTCGAGGCGCAGCGTCACGCCGAGCTCGGGCGTGGAGGCTTCGAAGATGGTGGCATCGGCGTCGGGTGCGGCGCACAGGCGGTGCCGCTGGCCGACAGCAACGTGGTAACCGAGGCCGGGCTGCATGTCGATCTCATGTCGCCGGCCGTCTGCGCCTTCGAGGACGAGCACGCCGCGCCCAGCGACCAGCGTCTGGGTCTCGATCTTCGTGTCGTGCAGCTGCAGGCTCAGCCGCTTGCCGGCGTGCACATGGATGAGCTTGGCGGTGTACGGCACATCCGGCGGCGTGAGCAGGACCTCGTAGCCCCACGGCTTGGTGATGCGGCGGGCGGTGGGCTCGAGCGAGAA
>CBJLVJ010000414.1:0-4066 GCA_966426465.1 uncultured bacterium
CGACCGGGCTGGTCGATGGTCCCCTGCCGACGCACTACGAGCCGGCCGAGTCGCCCGTCCAGAACGCGCTGTACCCGAAACAGCAGAGCAGCCCGGTCTACAAGTATTTCTCCCGCGACGACAACCAGCTGGCCCAGGTTGGCGACCCGCGCTACCCCTACGCGCTGACCACCTACCGTCTCACGGAGCACTACCTGAGCGGAGTGATGAGCCGCTGGGTGCCCTGGCTCGCCGAGCTGCAACCCGAGCTGTTCATCGAGATGAGCCCCGAGCTGGCGCGCGAAAAAGGCATTGCCAACCTGGACATGGTGCGCGTCTCGTCGCCGCGCGCCACGATCACCGCCCGCGCACTGGTGACCGGACGCCTGCGGCCGTTCATGATCAACGGCCAGCGTGTCCACCAGGTCGGCATGCCTTGGCATTGGGGCTACAAGGGGTACGCGACCGGCGACATCGTCAACTCGCTGTCGTCGCTGGTCATGGATCCCAACGTGTCGATGCACGAGGGCAAGGCGTTCGTGTGCAACGTCGAGAAGGCGTAGGGGGAGCGGCGCGATGAGGTCACTGTTCAATTTCCCGCCGCTGGCGCAGCAGCAGCCGAATCCGGGCCAGCAGCCGCAGCAAGCACCCGGGCAGCAGCCGCAGCCCAACGTCACCCAGCCCAACCCGGGCGGGACCACCACCCAGCCTCAGCCGGTCGGACCACAGATTCCCGCCCAGCCGCAGGTCGGCAACGCGCCCGTGCCTGGCTTGCCGGTCGACACCACCGGCACCGGCACGCCCGCGGCGCCCGTCAGCTTTCAGCGCGGTCAGCCGGTTGGCTTCTTCACCGATACCACGCTGTGCATCGGCTGCAAGGCGTGCGAAGTGGCGTGCAAGGAGTGGAACGGGTTGCCAGCCGAGCTGGACGCGCAGCACTTCCGCATGTCGGGCATCTCGTACGACAACACCATGGAGCTGTCGGGCACGTCCTATCGCCACGTCAAGTTCATCGAGCAATTCGATCTGAACAACGCCGAGCGGGTTGGTGGACGCTGGTTGATGATGTCGGACGTGTGCAAGCACTGCGTGCAGGCCGGCTGCCTGGAGGTGTGCCCCACCGGCGCCATCACCCGCACCGAGTTCGATACCGTCTACATCCAGCCCGACGTGTGCAACGGCTGCCGCTACTGCGTGGCGGGCTGCCCGTTCGGCGTGATCGGCATCGACGACCACGGTGTGGCCGGCAAGTGCACCTTCTGTTACGACCGGCTGCAGGCCGGCCTGACGCCCGCCTGTGCCCAGGCCTGCCCGACGGCGTCCATCCAGTTCGGACCCATCAGCGACCTGCAGCAGCGTGCCGACGCCCGGCTCCAGCAGCTCCAGCAAGCAGGACGATCCCCGGCGCGCCTGTACGGACGCGATGAAGCGATGCTCGGCGGCCTGAATTCGTTCTACCTGCTCGAAGATTCCCCGTCGACCTACGGTCTGCCCGAAGCGCCGCATTTGCCCAGCCGCAACCTGCCGGCCAGCGGCGGCCTGGGTGTGGTCGCCGCGGTCCTGGCGGGCATCGCCGGTGTGCTGGCCATGCGCAAAAGACGCATCGACACGGTCGAATCCGCCGAGAAGGCCCGCTAGCATGCCGGCCGACTTCAACCCCTCCTTTGAGATCCCGCACTGGGGCTGGTGGATCGTCCTGTACTTCTTCTTCGGTGGCCTGACCGGTGGCGTGTATTTCGCGGCGGCCTGGCTCGACCTGTTCGGCGATCGGACCGATCGCGCGGCGATGCGCGTCGGCCATTTGCTGGCGTTTCCGTTGATCGTCCTGTGCGCGCTGTTCCTGATCGCCGACCTGGGTCAGCCGCAGCGCTTCTGGCACATGATCTTCCAGAGCGAGCGCTTCCCCGAGCCGATCCTGAAGCCGTACTCGCCCATGTCGCTCGGCTCGGGCATCCTGTTCGTCTTCGGACTGGTGTCGTTCCTGTCGTTCGTCGACGCCCTGCTCGCCAGGAGTCGGCTGCTGCACGGGCCGGGCAATCCCATCGGCAAGCTTCTCTCGGTGGTGGGCGCGCTGGCCGGCCTGTCACTGGCTGGCTACACGGGCGCGCTGCTGAACGTCAGCAACGAGCCGGTCTGGGGCAACAGCCCGTGGGTAAGCGCGCTCTTCGTGTTCTCGGGCGTCTCGACGGGTATCGCCGCGTTGCTGCTGTTCGCGCGGCGAACGTCGCCAGCGACCGTCGAGAAGCTGTCGGAAGCCGACAACTACATGATGCTGTTCGAGCTGATCACGCTCATCGTGTTCCTGGCCACGCTCGGCGCGGTGGGCTCGCGCTTTATTTTCGGCAGCGCGACGCTTGTGCTGTTCGCGATCGTGCTGATCGTCGGGCTGCTGTTGCCGCTGGCGATCCACTGGCGGCCCGGGCTGGCCGGCGGCATGCGCACCGCCTCCGTACTTGCGGCGGTGCTCGTGCTGGTGGGTGGCTTCGTCCTGCGATGGGCCGTCCTGGCGGGCCCTCAGGGCGTTGGTTTGTGAAGCCGGCGCGGCTGACGCTGGTGGCCGCGGTGCTTGCCGCGGCCTTATTGGCGTGCTCACCGGAGGCGACCCGCAGCCGTGGCAGCGGCCCGGGCGCCGACGTCGGTAACCACTCGAGCAGCCTGCCACAGCCATCGACCCCGCCACCATTCCCGGGTGGTTAGGCGACCCCACACCTAGAATTAAAGGAAGATGGCTGGCGCGCAGGATCTCGTCTCACTGCTCGACCGCCGCGTGGCGGCATTGAGCAAGGCGCGTCCCGAGCTTGCCGAGGTGCTGGACCTTCAGTCGCAGCTCATCCGAGCCGCCCTGACCTCGGCTCGACCAGCGGAAGCACAGCCCTTTGCGCTTCCGCGCGAGCAGGCAGCCGCGCGCGTGCGCGAGGGTATCCCGCTGCTGCACGAGCAGCCGGCTCAGCTCGACCTCCACTTCGCCGCCGACCTGTTCAGCCGGCTGGTCAATGCGCTGCAGGAGCGGCAGGATGCGGAGCTGGTGAGCCGGCTCGAGGCGCTGGTCACCGCGGCAACCTCGGGCACACTCGATCCCGAGCGGCTGTTCGGCGAGGCGTTCGTGCAACACCACGACCACATCCGCGAGCTCGCACTGCAGGCGGGCGTCGAGCCGGACCTCCTGGCGACACTTGCCGGCCAGGCGGTCGCGCCACTCTTGCGCGCGTATGCCGCGCGCTTGCTGCCGATGCTGGACCGACTCGACGAGGGCATGGCTTGGCAGCGCGGCTATTGCCCGATATGCGGCGGCTGGCCGCTGATCGGTGAGCTGCGCGGCGTCGAGCTGGCGCAGTACCTGCGGTGCGCTGCTTGCGGCACCGGCTGGCGCTGGCCGCGCCTGGCCTGTGCGTACTGTGGCAACGACGATTATCAGTCTCTGGGGACGCTGACGATCGAAGGCGAGCAGCGCTTTCGCATCAGCGTGTGCCACCGTTGCGGGGGCTATCTCAAGGTGTGCAATGCGTTCGACCCACCGCCAGCGGAGCTCGTGCCGCTCGAGGACGCCACCACCGTGCACCTCGACGTGGCGGCAATCGAGCGCGGCTACCACCGGCCCGGCGGGAGCGGGTTCGTGATCGAGCTTGCCGTGCCTGAAGACGAATGGCTCGAGGAGCTGGCCTGAGTTGCTGCTGGAGTCGGTTGATTCAAGCTCGGAAGCGCTCACGCCGGTTGTCGCGCGGCGCTATGTGCGCTATGTCGGTGAACGACCCGAGACGGTCGATGCGGGCGTCATCGGCGAGATCCGCTTTTCGATCTTCGTCGAGGGTCGCGAGCTGGTCACGCTGATGTGCTCGGCGTGGCAGCTCAAGCCGCTGGTGATCGGATTCCTGTACCTGGAGGGGCTGATCGAGCGCGTCGAGGATGTCGAGATGCTGCGCGTCTGCCCCGAGGACCGGCTGGCGGATGTGCGCCTGGCAAACGGCTTTCCCGATGTGCCAACCCGCAAGATCCTGACGTCCGGCTGCACCGGCGGGGTGAGCTTTGGCAAGTACCTCGAGCAGATCGAGCAGTTCCGCGTGGCTGACGACGAGGTCCGCGTCGCGCC
>CBJLVJ010000415.1:0-4064 GCA_966426465.1 uncultured bacterium
GCCAGATAGATCGCGCGCCACATGAGCCAGGCGAAGAGGCCCGAAAACCGAATGCCCTTGATTTCGGCGCAGGCGGTGTGGTGGCCGACCACGCAGAGCGTCCCGAGCGCATCAAAGTGAAAGGGCGCGAGCGGCTTGCCGGCGACGCTGGCGTGGATGTTGTGGGCCAACGTGGCGGCCTGCCGCAGCGCGAACTGCGCCGTTGGCGGGCTCGGCCGTCGGGTCCGCGCGTCGACAACCGCGGCACAGTCGCCGAGGGCCCACACGCCCGGTCGGCCCGGTACGGCCAGGGTGCTGTCGACCACTACCGCGCCGCGCCGGTCGCGCTCGAGCGGCAGGGCGGCCAGCAACGGGTTGGGTGTGACGCCCGCCGTCCAGATCAGCGTCTCGGTGCGAAGCTCCTCCGCGGGGTTCAGCAGCACCACGCCGCGCCGCGCGCCCGCGACCCGAGTGTTCAGCTTGAAGGTGACCCCGCGAGCCGCCATGCGGTCCAGCGCGTAGGCGGCCAGCGACTCGCTCAGCTCCGGCAGGATGCGATCGCGCGAGTGGACCAGCACGATGCGCAGCTCCTCAGGGGGAACGCGCGGGTAATACACGAGCATGCCGCGCGCAAAGTCGTTGAGGGCGCCCGCCAGCTCGACGCCCGCGAAGCCACCGCCGGCGACGACGATGGTCAGCAGCGCCTGGCGGTCGGCAGAATTCGGCTCACGGTCCGCTCGCTCGAACACGTCGATGATGTGGTTGCGAATACGGATCGCGTCCACGAGCGTCTTGAAGTCGAAGGCCTCGGCCTGCACGTTCTTGAGGCCCAGGTAGTTCGAAACCGAACCCAGCGCCAGGACCAGGTGATCGAAGGGCTCCTCGCGAGCGGGCACTGTCACCTCGCCGGTGGCCGGGTGGGCCTCAGGCGCTAGCCGCACCCGTCGCCGATCGAAGTCGACGTCCACGACTCGCCCGCGGAGAACGGTAGTCCGACGCAGGCTGGTGCGCAGCGGGCTGCTGATGTGCGTCGGCTCGAGGCTGCTGGCCGCCACCTCGGCCAGCATCGGCGTGAAGAGCAGCGCGTTGGTCTCGCTCACCAGCGTCAGCGACACAGTCCGATCGGCTCCGAACGCGTGCTCGAGGTGCTCCGCAGTGGTCACGCCGGCGAAGCCGCCGCCCAGGATCACGATGCGCGTCTTGACGGCCGGCGCTGGTGTGTCGCCCGTCGGCTCCGGCCCGAAGCGCTGGAGCGCCACGTCCGTGAGGGCCTGCGCCAGAAGCCCGAGCACTGCCCCGTACAGGACCCAACCCACCAGGCCCGGGAAGAGGTGGCGCATGCCCTCGACCGACCACTGCGGGGACTGGCCGACCAGTAGCGGCTGGCAGATGACGTCGAGGAGCGCCCACAGCGGCACGCCGAGCGCCGCCGCGGTCGCGCTCGTGTCGAGGTACGCGCGGGGGGTCGGTCGAAACGCCAGCAGTTGCGCAGCGCCAACGAGGCCCCCGATGGCGACCCACCACGCACCACCCGAGGTCACCACCAGCAAGACACTGCCGACCAGACCGGCGAGCAGCCCGATCGCCCCCCGACGAATCAAGGTCTGACGCATCTGGCTCGGGATAGAGTACAGCCGTGAAGTGGCGAACCGTCGTCCTCGTCGGGCTCGTCGTGCTCTTCGGCCTGATGTTCGGCAGCCACTTCAGCGACCTCACCGACGTGCTCGAGGTGTGGCGGCGCGGCCAACCGGTTTGGCTCGTCGTGGCGCTCGGGCTGCAACTACTCTGGTTCTGGAACCAGGCCGTCCTGTATCGGTCCATCTACGGCATGCTGGGGCTGCCGGCCCGTACGGTCGGACTGCTGCCGATCGTGCTGGCGAGCAACTTCCTCAACTTTCTGACGCCATCGGCAAGTCTGGGGGCGGTCGCGCTGTTCCTCGACGATGCCCGACAGCGTGGACTCGACCCTGGTCGGGTCGCGCTCGCCAGCGTGGTCCGTCTGGTCCTCAATCTGGTGTGGTTCGGCCTGCTGCTGAGCTTCAGCCTGACTGTGCTGGCGCTACGCATGCAGCTGCTGGCCGAGTACGTCGTTGCCGCGTCGCTGCTGTTGGCCGCGGCCGCGCTGGTGATTGGCGGGCTGGTGCTGGCAGGCCTCCAGCCCGACGGCCTCGCTCTGCTGCTGGGCTGTGTCGGCCGCGCGGTCGACCGGCTGTGCGGCGCGGTGCTGCATCGCGACCTGCGGGCCGCGGAGCGCGCGCGGCGCTTCGGTCTGCAGTTTGGCGAGGCGGCGGCCGCACTGTCCTCGGGTCGTCGCCGCCTGCCGCGACCGTGGCTCCACGTCATGCTGTTCGACGCGCTGCAGCTTGGCGTGCTCTACGCTGTGCTGCGCGCATTTCCGGATGATGGGACGGCTCTCAACCCGGTGACGCTCGTGGTCGTGTTCAGCCTCGGTGTACTGTTCAGCGTGGTGGCCATCACGCCCCAGGGTCTGGGTATGGTCGAGCTCACCCTGCTCAGCGCCTTGGCGATGGTCGGGCTGCCGATGGGGCGGGCCGCCGTCGTCGTGCTGGCGTACCGCGGATTCAGCTTCTGGATGCCATTGCTGGTGGGATTGGTCGCGCTGCGCTGGGTCCGTGGTCTCGGCCGCCCGTCCGCCCGAACGGGCTGCGACGCGCAGCCAGTCACCTTTCGAGAAGCGGCCAAATAAGCAGGAGCGATGGGCACCCGCTTGACCCGTGCCGAGGCAGCGCGGCCGACGCCGCTCACCCCAAGCTGGCGTACCCGAGCGCTGGTTCTTGGTCGAATCGCATTAGGCGCCTACTGGCTCTGGGAGCAGCATTGGAAGCTGCCGCCGGAGTTCGGCGTCCACGATCCGCGCGGGCTGATGTTCTCCTTTCAATCCAGCATCGAGCACCCCACGCTGGGTCTGTACCGGACCTTCCTTCAGGACGTGGTGGTGCCGAACTTCTATCTGTTCGGCTGGCTGGTGTTCGTGTCCGAGACGCTGATCGGGCTGTCTCTGGTGCTGGGCCTGTTCACCAGGGCCGGGGCGCTGCTCGGCACGTTGCAGTCGATCAACCTGCTGGTCGCGCAGGGTGCGACCGAAGAGGGACCCTGGCTCTACCTGGGCCTGATCGTCGCCAACCTGGCCGCCCTGGTCACGCCATCGAACCGCCAGCTCAGTCTCGACCGTCGGCTCGGGCCAAAGCTGCGCGCGTCCACGGCTGGGTACGGCATCGCTGGTCGCGTGGTGCGCTGGCTGGCCGGCGCGTAGCGCGTAATCGGCGGTCAGCGTCGGGGCTGGTACAGGCGCAGCATCGCCTGGCTCGGCACGCCCAGCCGAAAGAGCAGGCAAATCGCCCAGACCGTCGCCAGCGTCTTGACCCAGCCGCCACGCCGGTGTCGCCGGGCCGAGGTCACAACTTCCCCCCTCACCAGCGCCAGCTCACCGTGCCGCCGCAAGCGCGAGAGGATCTCGAGGTCTTCCATGACGCTCCACTCGCGGTAGCCGCCAACCTGAGCGAACACCTCGCGGCGGACGAACAGCCCCTGGTCGCCAAAAAACGTGCCGAGCAGCCCCGAACGCAGGTTTACCGCGCGCGACACCACCTGGGCGAGCCAACCGGGATCGTCCAGGCGGAGCCGAAACGCGCCGCCCACGACACGCGGGTCGCTGAGCGCAGCCTCGATCAGCGCAGCAGCCTCCGGCGGCAGCAGGGTATCGGCGTGCAGGAACAGCAGCACGTCGCCGCTGGCCAGCGCGGCCACCTGGTTCAGGGCCGCCCCGCGTGTGGCGTCGAGGGTGACGACGTGCGCGTAGCGCCTGGCAATCTCGCCGGTACGGTCCGTGCTGCACACGTTGGCGACGAACAGCTCGTGCGGCTGCACCCGCTCGCGGGTGTGAGCGAGCGTCTGGCCGATGGTGGCCTCCTCGTTGTGAGCCGGCACCACAACGGACAGTCTCATCGAGGCCTACCCTGCCGCCTGGCTCGATCCGCGGTCGAGCAGCAGCGACCGGGCGCGTTCCGCCCGCGGCGGCAAGCGACCGTACAGGACCTCGTCGCGCCATTCGCTCAGCGCCTGGC
>CBJLVJ010000416.1:0-4062 GCA_966426465.1 uncultured bacterium
TTGGCGCCGTTGGCGGCGGCCCAGACCATGGCCTTGGCCAGTCGCCACACGTCGCCCATGCCGTTCGGGTCGAGCACGCGGACAGGCATGATGCGCGCCTCCGGCGCGGCCAACGCGACCAGTCCGCTGACGAAGGTGCCATGGCCGTAGGCCGGGTTGACACCAGGTAGGCCGACCTCACTGGGATCTTCATCATTGTCGACGAAGTCGTAGCCCTCACTCAGATGGCTGGCCAGGGATGGATGGCTGGCGTCAACTCCGGTGTCGAGCACCGCGACGGTCACGCCGGCGCCGCGCGTGAGGGTGAACGCCTGCGGCAGCCGCATCACGCTGGGCGCCCACTGGGTCTGGTACGGCGTCGCGTCGCCTCCACCGGATGCCCACCCAACGGTGCCCTGGTCCTCCGCTGACGAGCCGATGACATTGGATTCGGCATACTGCACGCGCGAGTCCGTCGCGAGCGCCGCCGCGCGGGTTTCAGGAGCTGCGCCATCGGCGATGCGCATCAGGAAAAGTGGTTCGATGCTCAACCCGTCGATCGGAGTGGGCTCGAGCTGATACTGGGCTGCGAGTGCTGGCAGGTCGGCGGCATCATGCAGCCGAACGATGACCTGGCCAGGGATGATCGGATCAAGTGAACCGGTGATGCCGCCTGGTCCGCCGCTCGCACCCGCGGGCGCGGCCACCAGCGCCCACAGCATGGCTGCGAGAGTCAACGCGCCGAGTGCGGGTCGCCAACGTTGTGGGTTAACCATGTAGTAGTGGCTCCTTGTTCGACAAAAGTACAGGCGAACCCGTCAAACTGCGTCAGGGAAAGCCCGTATTTTGTCGGGCCTCTATCTTACCAGCGGCCGTGGATCGCGAAAGCCGACCAGTAGTAGGGGTGCCCATATCGCTCGATCAGCTCGCGTTGTGAACGCGCGAGCGCGTCGGCGGGCCGAAGGCCATCGCGCAGGCCAGCATAGACGCCCGTCATCAGCTCGGCCGTGGAAGCGTCGTCGACCGTCCACAGGCTGACCAGCAGCGACGCGGTGCCTGCCGAGAAGAACCCGCGCGACAGGCCCATCAGCTCTTCGCCAGGCGCAACTGCGCTCACGCCCGTTTCGCACGCGCTCAGGGTGACCAGGGCGCAGCCGAGATCGAGTTCGTATGCGTCGCGGACGGTCATCCAGCCATCGCCCAGGTGAAGCGAAGAGAACAGCGGGTTGTCGGGCCGAAACTGGCCGTGACAGGCCAGGTGCAGTACGTCTGCGCGCGGCGCGAGCTCGCGCACGGCCGCTGCCGTGGCCGCGCCGTCGAGCAGGACCGTGCTCGTGGGCAGAATTTCAGCGATGGCCGTGACCTCGTCGCGCACACGCGGGATCTGCTCGTCGGCCACGCCGACCAGAACCGCCTGCTCGATCGGCCGCTGTGGAAGCTCGAGGCAGTGCAGCAGCACGGCCGCGCTCGGGGCGTAGCTCACAGAGCGGCGCTGAACGACGTACTGGCTGCCGTCATACAGGGCGTGGAACGGCACGTAGTGCAATGCGCGGTGCGGCACGACGACCAGTCGGCGGTCGCCCAGGCGGCGCTCGATTGGCTGCAGGAGCGTCTCGTGCAAATCGGCGAGGTGATGCCGCGCGCGGTCAGTCAGCTGGGCTGCATGACGTCGCACGCCGCGGCCGGCGAAGCGCAGCGTGTCAATCTGAAAGCGAAGCTGAGCGACCGCCGATTCGACCTCTTGTTCGACGCCAACGTCGGGGATGACCTCCACCCCTTCGTCGGTGACCAGGAACGCGAGCAGCTGGCCCTCGAGGCTGAAGTATTCGACGAGGGCGGCCTCCTGGCCGAGCGCCCGCTGCAGGCGCGCTACGTCCAGCGGCCGCGTAAGCCGACTCGGCAGCTCACCCGTTCGCTGCTCGATGCGTCGGCGGATGTCGAGCACAGCAGCTTCCCGCACGCGGATGGCGGCGTACAGCTCCTCGTTGGCTTCGGGAGACCGCGCGACTGCCGCGTCAGCCCGATTGACCTGGCTGTAGTACCACTGCAGCTCGTCACGAAAGTGCGCCAGTTGTGCCAGCAAATCGGCCTCGAACGCGTCGCGCGGGCGTGAGGAGGCATTGCCCCCACCCGCGAGCATGTCGACCAGCGCGCGGGACCGCGCCCGCTCGACATACTCGAACGCACGCGCGGGGCCATCCGGCCTACCACTGGACAGGTTCAGCCGTGCCAGCTCGCTGAATGGCGTGAGCTTGTCCGACAGGAACGCGGCGCGAAACTCCTCGCCGGGCAGCGGCGCGCGCAGCGTTTCGATGATGGCCACGCTGTCCTCGAAGGCGCGCGTGGCGGCTTCCACGTCGCCCATCGACGCGGCCAGCAAGCCGAGTGAGGTCAAACAGCGGTAGGTGATTTGCGATAGCTCGTGCGCGCGCGTCTCGGCCAGAGCCGATTCGAGCAGCGCCTGCGCCGCTGGTTGGCCCGCCGCGCGAAGCGCTTCACCCCGAAGCCAGCGCGCCAGGAGCAGTCGTCCCCACGTGCGCGCTTCGGCGAAGGGCGGTTGAGCATTCAGGGACGCCTCAGCCGCGCCCTGGTAATTGCCCTCGGCGTACAGCAGCTGGGCTTCGATCAGCGTCATGTACGCGGCCTCCAGGCGGTTACCTTCGGCCGTGTACAGCTCACTGGCCTCGCCCAGCAACCGCCGCGCCTCGTCGAACTGTCCCAGCAAGCCAAGCGCCCTGCCGTGGCTGCCGAGCGCGCGAGCCCGTTCGGCGCGCATGCCCAGCTGTGCGAAGGTGTGTGTCAGGCGGGAGGCGATGTCCGCCGCCTCAGCGGCCATATTGAGCTCTAGATACGCATCGACCATCTCGAGCTGCGCCTCCGCCGCGCGGAACGGGATGTGCAGGTCGGCGTACGCGCGCCGAGCCCGTGCGAGGTGCTCGAGCGCCTGGGCGTAGCGGCCCTGGAAGAGCCCCAGACAGCCCAGGTTGTACAGGGCGTCGGTATGTGTAACTTCCAGGCCATTCTGCGCCGCGCGTGCCAGAGCTCGCTCCAGGGCGGCGCGCGCGTCGGCGAAGCGGTGCTCATCGACGAGCACGGTTCCCAGGTTGCCGTCGACTTGCGCGAGTTGAGCCTGGCTGTCTTGTTCCACCTGAAGGTAGCGTTCGCGGGCGGATCGATAGAGTGCCTCGGCTTCGACAAAGCGTCCGCGGCGATAGTTGATGTTTCCCAGGTTGTGATCGATCTTGCCCGCCGCCAGGAGGTCGCCGTGCTGCTCGAAGGTGTCGCGTGCCGCCTCCGCGCAGGCGATGGCCTCGTCATAGCGGCCAAGCATCGCCAGACCCTGTACCAGACTGACGCGAGTGGCGGCGATATCGAGCGGCTTGCCGAGCTCGGCGAAGCGGCGGGTAGCGTCTTCCAGCAGCGCCACGCCGCGCTCCAGGTGGCCATCCAGGTGAATCGCAGCCATACCGCTCGTCCAGGCGGCAACAGCGGCAACTTCCGGATCTTCCACGCACTGGCTGAGCAGCTCCAGGGACGCCGCCGCCTCGGCCGCCTGCGGAGCATCACCGCTGCGCGTTTCCTGGTACAGCGCGTGAAGCTCACGCGCCAGGCCAGTATCGGCCAGGGCCGCATGCGAGCGCAGCAGCCGCTCACGCTCGGCCACGTCGGAGGCGATCAAGGCCGTTGCGAGCTGCCTGCGGTCCATGCCTACGCTTGCCTGCCGCTAGCCAGCGGCGGGCAACCGCGACTGGCCTAGCCGCGCAATTCTAAGATGGGAACCTCCACGTCAACATCTTCGAGCTGCAGGACGAGCTTGTAGATCGCGCCCGGCTGCGGCGGCAAGCTGAATTCGCACAGCGCGTTGAGGCTCGTCGCCGCCTGGCCGGCGCTGCCCTCGACCATGACCTGGCCGCCCGAGCACGTTCCCAGGACCTGGCCGGCGATCTTCCAGCCACCCTCAGCCGGCTCGATGCGAACTTCGAGCTCGTTGTCGTCATGAATGTCGAAGAGCATCTCCCGGGCACCGGATCGGCCAGCCCGCAACCCTGGGGCAAACGTCTGGCGAGCGCTGTCGAGGCGCAA
>CBJLVJ010000417.1:0-4056 GCA_966426465.1 uncultured bacterium
AGGTCCAGTGCCGCGACCTTGTCGCGCTCGGCGCCGCGCGCAGACAGCACCACAATCGGCGTCGGGCCTCGTCCGCGAATCGAGCGAATGACGTCCAGTCCGTCCATGTCTGGAAGGCCGAGGTCCAACAGGACCAGGTCCGGTCGAAAACGGGCCGTTGCGTCCAGCGCCTCCTGACCGTTCGCCGCCGTGTCGACACGAAAGCCGTGGCCGCTCAGGTTCGTCTGGACCACGCGCAAAATGGCCGGCTCATCGTCGACGACCAGCACGCGCGCACCACCGGGTTGCGTCACGCGGCGCTGACCTCGGGCGCCGGTGGCGCGTCTGCCGCCGTGGCTGCCCGAGGCAACGTCAACGTGAAGCGAGCACCACCGCCGGCGCGGTTCTCAACAGACACACGCCCGCCGTGGGCTTCCACCAGCCCCTTGACGACAGCCAGCCCGAGCCCAAGCCCGCCGGGCCGAGGTGCGCCGCTGTCATCGATCGCGCGGTAGAACGGGTCGAAGACGTGCGGCAGCGCTGAGGGAGGCAGACCCGGACCGCGATCGGACACCGAGATCGAGACGTGGTCCCCCGCCTGACGGACGTCGAGGTCAATCCGCGTGCCTGGCGGAGCGTATTTCGCCGCGTTTTCGATCAGGTTGTACAAGGCTTCGCCGATCTCGACCGGATCCAACCAGACGGGAGGCAGCTCAGGTGGCACGGACACGCGAAGCTCGTGCGCACCAGTAACAGGTCGGAGGCGATCGACCACGTCGTCGATGAGTGCCTCCAGGTCGCGCCAGCTCTTGTCCGGTCGCAGGCTGCCGCCCTCGATACGCGACAGGTCGAGGAGATTGCCAACCAGGCGGTTCAGCCGTTCGGCCTCCTGTTCGATGGCTTCGGCGAAGCTCTGCCGTTCCTCCTCGGTCCACTGGACGTCCTGCTGGCGCAGGCTGCCGGCTGAAGCCATGATCGCCGCCAGGGGCGTGCGCAGGTCGTGCGACACGGCGTTGAGCAGCGCCTTTCGAAGCTGGTCGGTTCGCCGCAGAATCTCCGCCTCGGTGGACTCCTTCCGAAGCCGATCGCGCTCCACCGCCAGACCGATCTGGGTGGCCGCGGCGGACACGAGCCGGTTGTCGATGGCGTCGAAGCTCTGTGACGGATGCAGCAGGACGACTGCGCCCAGACGTCGCTCGCCAACCTTGATTGGCACGACATCCACTCGGCGATCGGTCCGCGCGGTCGGAGAGTCGGCGGCATGGACACGCTCGGCGGGCACGATGCGCACCCAACGGCCTGGCATGGCGTGCTCACTCGAGGAAGCTGCCCGGCCAGACTGCAGCACGCGTGAAGGCGCGCTGGAGCGATAGATCTCGGTCAGCCCGCTGTGATCGCCCGCGCCGATGCGGACCAGGTCACCGGAGGGTTGCCAGAATTCGACAGCCAGTGCCGGCAGGTGCAGCTCGTGTCTGAGCCGCTCAGCGACCGCGCCAAGTCCGTCCTCCAGGCGCGATTCACTCATCAGGCGAACCACGTCGTACAGGACCACAGCTTCGCGCTCGCGCTGCTCCGCTTCCCGGCGGCGCTGGCGCTGACCCGCCGCCAGCTGTCCCGTCACGATGGCGATCAGCATGAACAGGAGCAGCGAGACCCACTCCTCGGGGTCGGAAACGGTGAACTGGTGCACCGGCCGGACGAAGAACCAGTCGAAGGTCAGAAAGGCAACGACCGCGGCGAAAACGGCTGGGCCGCGACCGAACGCCACGGCGGTGGCCAGGACCGCGAGCAGGTAGACCACCGAGGCATTTGCCAGGTTGATGCGACCCAGCACGAAGCCGAGGAACAAGCTCATCAGGGTGACCGCCAGCAGAGCGGCGGCGTAACCGATCAGTCGGGCCGTCAGCGTACGAAGCCGCCACTCGCGCGTGCCCACGCGGCCAGAGTATCCCACAGCTCCCGAAGTGGCGGCCTGCCAGCGGTTGTTGAGCAATCGTTGAGGACGCGGACCCGCTTTGTGATGCCCTCAGCTAGCGCCGTGGGCGAGACTGAACAGAGCCCGAATTCTGGCATGTCCACTTCCCAACCTCGCAGCCCGCGACGCATCGAGCGCAGCGGTGGGGCGACTGTGTCGCATCCTGACCTGGAGTGGCGCGAGACGGTCCAGGGCCGTCGCCCGGGCGATCGATTCGTCAGAGTAGCCACGCACAAGGGCTTCACCCGCGTCCGCCGAGGCTACCTGGTGCCGCGGCCCGGCACGGGCGAGCCGACGACTGGTCTGGGGCGCGTGATACAGCGGCTGAAACACGCCCTGCTGGGTCATCCCATCCCGACCGCGCGCGAATCGCACGAACGGCTCACCAAGATCAAGGCGCTGGCGGTCTTCTCTTCGGACGCGCTGTCGTCTGTCGCGTACGCGACCGAAGAGATCATGAAGGTGCTGGTGCTGGTCGGCGTGGGCGTGCTGTACCTCACGCTGCCGATCTCCGGGGTCATCGTGCTATTGCTGGCCATTGTGGTGGTCAGCTACCAGCAGACCATCCGCGCGTACCCGTCAGGTGGCGGCAGCTACATCGTCGCCAACGACAACCTGGGCATGCTGGCGGGGCTGACGGCAGCAGGCGCCTTGCTGGTGGATTACGTGCTGACCGTCTCGGTGTCGATTGCTTCGGGTGTGGCCCAGATCACGTCGCTCGTGCCGGACTGGCTGCCCTATCAGCTGCCACTCGCGGTGGGGGCTGTGGTCCTGATCGTGGTCGGCAATCTGCGCGGGATTCGTGAGTCGGGCAGCATCTTCGCGGTTCCGACCTACGTATTCGTCGGGCTGATGTACGTGCTTATCGGTTACGGCCTGTACCGGCTGGTGCTGGGCGGCGGGATGACCTACGAGCCGCCGGCGTCGGTCCGCCAGCCACTCGGCGAAGCCCTCGGACTGTTCGTGCTGATGCGCGCGTTTGCTCAGGGCTGCACGGCCATGACCGGGACCGAGGCCATCTCGAACGGCGTGCCGGCGTTCAAGCCACCTGAATCGCTCAACGCGCGGCAGACGCTGGTGGCCATGGGCATCCTGCTCGGCAGCATGTTCCTGGGCTTGTCCTATCTGGCGGTGCAGATCGGCGTGATGCCCGCCGACGAGGAGACGGTCATCTCGCAGATTGGGCGAACGGTCTTTGGAGCAGGTCCGCTCTGGGTAGCGCTGCAGGTCGCGACGGCGCTGATCCTGATCCTGGCGGCGAACACCTCGTTTTCGGATTTCCCACGGCTCAGCTCGATCCTGGCCAGGGACCGTTTTCTGCCGCGCCTGTTCCAGTTTCGCGGCGACCGGCTGGCCTTCACCACCGGCATCGTTGCGCTGGCATTGCTGTCGATCGTGCTGCTGGTGGTGTTCAACGGCAGCCTGGACGCCCTGATCCCACTCTACGCGGTCGGCGTGTTCACCAGCTTCACGCTCTCGCAGGCGGGCATGGTGGTGCACTGGCGCAAGTCGCAGGAGGCGGGCTGGCAGCGCTCGGCCGTCATCAACGGCGTCGGCGCCGTGGCTACGGCACTGGTGACGGTGGTCATCGCGGTGACCAAGTTCGCCGAGGGCGCCTGGCTGGTGATCCTGTTGATTCCGCTGCTGATCGGGCTGTTCTGGGGTATCCACCGGCACTACGCCCAGCTGGAGTACGCGCGCAAGGCCGAGACGCCACTGCTGCCAGAGGAAGTGATCGTGCGGACCGTGGTGCCGATTGCCGACGCCGGAGTCCAGGCGCGCCAGGCGCTGGCCTTCGCGCGGGCCATCGCGGCCGACGACGACCACGTGGTCGCGGTGCACGTCACGGATGATGTCACCAGCGCGGAGCGGTTGCGCCGCGAGTGGGAGGAATGGGAGCCGGGGGTGGAGCTGATCATCGTCGAATCGCCCTTCCGATCGCTGGCCGGGCCACTGCTGGCCTACATCGATGCGTTGAAAGAGACCCATCCGCGAGACACCATCACGGTGGTGTTGCCGGAGTTTGTGCCCAGTCACTGGTGGGAGCACCTGCTCCACAATCAGACGGCGCTGCGGCTCAAGGCGGCGCTGCTGTTTCACCC
>CBJLVJ010000418.1:0-4052 GCA_966426465.1 uncultured bacterium
CCTGCAGTTGTGTCGGGCGACCGGAGACGCATGGGGCGAGGCCTGGTCGCTGTATGCGCTGGCATTCCTGAAGCTCGCCGCAGACGACCTGCCGCAAGCGCGGTCTGCGTTGGAGGAGGCTGTACTACGCCTGCGTCGGGAGAAGATTCCCCTGGCGCTGTTTCGTGCCTTGCTCGCGCTTGGATATGTGCGGCTCGACCAGGGGGACGTCGACAGCGCCGAGGCTTTGTACCGCGAGGCGCTGCAGTTCAGTCGTGCCGCGCCGTTCCTGACTCTTGTCACGATCGGGGTGGAGGGGCTGGCGGCGGTCGCAACCGCCCAGGGGCGGCCCATGCGCGCGGCGCGGTTGTGGGGCGCCGCCGAGGCGTTGCGCGAAGCAACCGACGAACGACGCTGGCACGTGTTCGAGCGCACGTATGAGCGCGCTCTCGTCGCCGCCCGCGCTCAACTGTCGCCGACAGATTGGACGGCGGGGTGGCATGCGGGCCGCGCGCTGACGGCGCAGCAGGCGGTGGCCGAGGCGCTGGAAGACCCGGTATTCAGAGAAGGCTCGTGACCTGCCGATCAGCCGTCAGGCATGCACGGGTACTTTGAGCGCTTGCGTCGCGAGGCGTGCCCCTTCTGAGATGGCGGCGAACTTTGCCCAGGTGATCTTCGGATCGACCGTAGCAATGCCGGCGGCGGTGCTGAAGCCACAGTCTGAGCCGGCCATGACGTTTTCCTGGCCGACCAGGCGGGCGTAGCTGGTGAGTCGCTGGGCGACAGCTCAGCGTGCTCGATGTAGTTGTTGGTCGAATCGATGACGCCCGGAATCAGCAGCTTGCCATCCGGCAGCTTGACGTCTTCGAACACCCGCCACTCGTGCGCGTGGCGCGGATTGCACGCCTCGAGCGAGATGGCGTTGGGGCGCGGTCAACACGATGTCGATGATGTCTCGCAGCGGGACATCCTTGTGATGTGGACCTTCGTAGTTGCCCCAGCACAGGTGCATTCGCATCTGGTCCGGATCGATGTTGCGCGCGGCGTAGTTCAGCGCCTCGACGTTGAGCCGCGCCTGGCGGTGGAACTCGTCCAGGCTGGCGTCGTTGAACTGGATGTGACGACCCATGGCCAGGTCGGGACAGTCAAGCTGAAGTACCAGGCCCGCTTGCGCGATGGCTTCGTACTCCTGCTGCATCGCCTCGGCGATGGCTTGCAAGTAGGCCTCGCGCGACGAGTAGTACTGATTGTCGAGGAAGAGGGCGATCACGCCCGGCGACGCGGCAGACAAGAAAACATCCTGGGCCGCCACGCCCTCGGTCGCGGTGCGTAGGTTGCGGATGTCGCGCTGGACCTGGTCCGGGTCTTTGATGCTACAGGCCCCGTGCTCGCGGGCATGGTCATGTGCTTGACGGCTTCGTCCATATTCCTGAAGACCCGCTGGCCGAACTCAGGAAAATCGACAATGTCGCCCATGCCGACCATGCGACTCTGGCCGTCGAAGCCGCTCGGTCGATCCTTGACGTACGTGGAATACAAGATCTTGCCCATTTCGCCGTCATCAAGACGTCGACGCCCGCCTCGGCCTGCTGACGGACCACCCACGCCACGGCGTCACGAATCGCGGACTCGAGGGTCGCGGGATCGGGCGTGCCGTCCTCTTTGGCGAATAGCTGCGCGATAAGTTCGGGTGGTCTCGGCAGACTGCTCGTGTGCGTGGTCAGAATGCGCTCAACGCTGCGCTGCATGGCCATCGTGACGCTCACGGTGCAGCGCGCGACTCTGGGTCGAACCCGCGCATGCGAACCCCGCGAGGTGCAGGCGCTCCTGAAGGAGCCGGCCGTCGGTGGCGGACCTGTGCGACGGCAAAACCTCGATCGAGTACTCAGGCAGCCCGTTCGTAAACGTGGTGCAGTCCGTTCAGGACCGGGCGCGACCGGATGGGGCCAGTCACAGGGCGCAGCTTCGCTTCCGGTGTCTGCAATCCGAGCGTTCGATGCGGACGGTCCTCGTTGTAATACCGAACGAATTCCGCCAGCACCGACCTCAGGTGTTGCTCGTCGAGGACGATCATGTGGTCCAGACATTCTTGGCGGAGTGTCCCGATAACGCGTTCGGCAACTGCGTTCGCACGAGGCGATCGAATGGGCGTGGCGATGGCGTCGATACCGATGCGTCGGGCCCGCCGGCGGAAGTCGCGGCCGTAGACGGCATCTCGATCGCGCAGCAGATGCCGCGGCTGGCGATCACTTGGCGCCAGACCCAGGCGGCGGTCGGGTTGGCGGTCAGGTTGACATGCACCAGCTCGCGCCGACCGTGGGCAATGAACACCAGGACGTACAGCGTCTTGAACGTCAGCGTGGGCACCGTGAACAGATCGGTCGCCCACAAGTGGTGGGCATGATTGCGCAGGAACGCGCGCCAGGTCTGGCTGGGCGCACGGCTCGGGCCGCGCCAGCGGTAGCGCCGGATGGAACGAGTGCTGACCACGATCCCGAGCTTGAGCAACTCACCTCTGATTCGCTCAGTGCCCAGAGTCGGTTCTCTCGGGACATGGTGGCGATCAGCTCCCGCAGCGCGGGGCTGAGATGCGGGCGTCCGAATCGGGAGCGGGACTTCCAGCGCCAGAATAGCCGCCAGCCTTGCTGATGCCAGCGCACCACCGTGTCGGGTGTCACGAACGCCAAATGCTCGCGCCAGGCGGCACACCATCGGCGAGCCAGCACCCATAGGAGCTTGTCCCAGATACGAAGCCGAGCGCGCGGCCGTGTTCGAGTCGGCCGGGTCAGGACGGCGAGCTGGTGGCGCAGCAACAGGTTCTCAGCCACGAGATCGCGGCGCGGGCGTAGCCAGGCCAGGACGGCCGTGAGCACGAGCCAGAGCAGTTCAAGCACGCCCTCAGCATCGCCGATTACACTCGGCCGAGGTTTTGCCGTCCGACAGGTGGCGCTCGACGCGTCGTCATCTTTGGCGCGGGCGGACTCTGGCCGCAATCTCCGCACGCGCGCTCGAGTGGGACCATGTGCTGCGTTTGTGCGACAGGCGAGCGCTGGCCGAGATCGTGGCTGAGTGCGAACCGCAGTCACGCGGCGCGCCGGTGACGCGGCTACTCAAGCCGCCGCACGAGATCTGGCAAGTGGACGTGACCGACTACGGGCAGGTGCTGCGGGCGACGCGCGGCATGGACGCCGTCATCAACATGACCGTCGTCCGCCCCCAACTCCGTCGAGGCGTATCGTGTCAATACGCTTGCTGCGTACAACATCATCCACGCCGGGGTCGAGTGCGGCATCCGTCGGGTGGTTCGGACTGGCCCGCAGTAGGTGACCAACACGATGCCCGGTGGCTACTGGGCGGACTCCGACCGGCCGTCTGACGTGCCGCCGCGACCGGCCCTGGGGCTGTGCTTTGTGAGCAAGTCCCTCGGCCAGGAGATCATGCGAGTGTTCGCTCAGGAGCACGACCTCGAGGTTTCGACGCTCGTGTTCGGACCGTTGACCAATCCGGAGGATTGCGAGCCCGACCAGTTGGGCCGCTATCCATTTCTCGTGTCCTGGGCCGACGCCGCGGAGGCGGTGCGTGGCGCCTCCGTGCGCCGACTTTCCGCGCCCGTTCGAGGTCTTCCATATTGTGGCCGACCTGCCGCATGGCAGGTATCGGACCGATCGCGCCAGGGAGCTGCTGCACTGGCAGCTACGCGACACACTCGAGATGCACTGGCGGCGCCAGCTCGGATGAGTGTGTACCGCGAGCTTGGCCCGGAAGTTCGGCCCCTATAAGCTCCCCGACGCTCAGCCATTCGGCCGAACTTCTTGTGACAGTTGAGCTCGGAACGCGGTCAAACCGAGGTCTGAGGCGTTCTCCAGGCTTTCGGCCGCATTCCCAGGCGGTCATCAACGCGGCGGGCGGAGAGGTCAGAACGCGACCTCGTCCGCGCCTTTGAGGTGCAGGAGCGTGCGTGCCTCGTCGGCGGTGGCAATCTCCAGCGACAGGTTCTCCAGGATGCCGCGAATCTTCCGTACCTGCGCGGCGTTGCTCTCGGCAAGCTGCCCGCGGCCGAGCCATAGACTGTC
>CBJLVJ010000419.1:0-4045 GCA_966426465.1 uncultured bacterium
ACCAAGGCCAAGGAGTTCATCAAGGGCCGTCTGCAGCTACGCATGGAGGACACCCGCGCGGTCGCCTCGTGGCTCGGCGGTCAGGAGCTGCTGAGACGCGAGATCCTGACCGTCGACGAGGTTCTCCAGATCGTCGACGACGTCACGGCGGAGAGCTTGCAGCGCGTCGCTCGCGAGCTGTGGCGCTCGGAAGCCTTCCGCCTGGCCGTGGTTGGTCCGTTCCGCTCGGAGACGCGCTTCCAGAAACTGCTCGCCGCCTGACCGATTCGCGCTGTTCGCGCGGGCAGAAGTAGCTGCTGCGTGCGCCGATGACGATGCGGCGGATCGGTGCGCCACAGCGTGGACACGGCTGGCCCTCGCGGCCGTAGACATTCAGGTGGTCCTGGTTCTCGCCAGCAGATCCGTCCGAGTCACGGTAGGTCGAAAAGGACGTGCCGCGCCGCTCGATACCCAGCACCAGCACCAGTTTGATGGCGTCGGCGAGCCTGGCGACCTCCTGTCTCGAGAGCGAGTCAGCCGTCCGCAGTGGGTGGAGGCGGGCCTGCCAGAGCGCCTCGTCGGCGTACAGGTTGCCCACGCCGGCCAGAAAAGCCTGGTCGAGCAGCAGCGGCTTCAGGCGGCCCTTTCGACCCCGCAGCTTGGCGGCGAGCACGCCCGCGTCCAGATCGACCAGCGAGTCGGGACCGAGGCGCTCGGCCAGAAAATCGTCCAGCTCATCACGCGAGTGGAACAGGTACACGCGTCCGAACTTTCGCGCGTCGACGAAGCGCAGCTCCATGCCGTCGTCGAGCTCGATGCGCAGATGTGTGTGCGCTGCGAGTGGCGTCGCCGCGTCCTGGAGAAGCAGGTTGCCGCTCATCTTGCGATGGACCGCGAGCCACTGATCGTCGTCAAAGCCAATCAGCAGGTACTTGCCGCGTCGATCGACGGTCTGCACCTCGCGCCCGCCGAGCGCGTGCTGAAGCTCGGCTTCGGAGGTGTTGGGCAGCATGCGTGGCCAGTCCACGCCGCTAATCGTCCTCACCCGATGTCCGGTCAGCCTCGGCCGCAGGCTGCGCGCGGTCGTTTCGACCTCGGGCAGCTCAGGCATCGGCCGGCGGTTTCTGGCACTTCGGGCAAAAGTGCGTCCCGCGGCCGCCCACCCATTGCTTCTGAATGATCGTCCCGCAGCGCGGGCAGGGCGATCCGGCCCTGCCGTGGCAGTATGGAAAGGCTCGGTCGGAGATTGCTTTGCCGTGCGGCACGAATGCCGCTCCTTCCGTCACCGCGTAGTCGAGCACGGCGCGGATGGCGCGATGCAGGCGGTTGACTTCGATCCCGGTGAGCGAGCTGGCCGGCCGTCGCGGGTGCAGCCTGGCCCGCCACAGCGACTCGTCGGCGTAGATGTTGCCGATACCGCCGACGACCGATTGATCCATGATGGCGGTCTTCAACGGGATGCCGCGGCGCGTGAGCTTGTCAGCCAGCGCTCGCGCCGTAAAACGCCGCGTCAGCGGCTCGACGCCGATCCGCTGGCGCTTGAGGAACGCGTCGACCTCCGAGTCGGGCAGCAGGTACAGCCGCGCGAACTGGCGGATATCGGTGAGGTACAGGACCGAGCCGTCGTCGAGGTAGAACACGATGTGGCTGGATTTGTGGGGCATGGGCGTGCCCCACATGGGCACCGGATGGCCGCCGTGGCCCAGCTCGCGACCGTCCTTGTCCAGGTGCACTACCTGGCCGGCCAGCTTCAGGTGGACCACCAGCGACAGGCCGTCGGACAGCTCCCACACGGAGAGCTTTCCGCGCCGCCAGAGTCGCTCGATGCGCCGACCGCACAGGTCTTCGATGGTCAACCCGGGCGCGGCGGTGAACAGCTTGGGCTTGTGGACCTCGACCGCCTGAATGGTCCGCCCGACCAGCGATGGCGACAGCTCGCGGACCAGCGACTCAACTTCGGGCAGCTCAGGCACGCGCTAGCGACGAGAGCGCCAGCGGCTTCATGTCCTCCCAGTTGGGGCCAAGCTTCAGGTCGACATGCAGACGGGCTTTCATCTCGAGCGCGCCGACCATGATCTCGCACAGCCTCGGCGCGATCCGCCGCAGCTCGTCCTCCGGCCCTTCCAGCAGCAGCTCGTCGTGCACCTGCAGCAGCATGCGTACGCTCGGCGCTTCGCGGTCGAGGAACTCGGCAACCCGGATCATGGCGATCTTGACGATGTCGCTGGCCGAGCCCTGGATAGGCGCGTTGATGGTGGCCCGAATGGCGGCCTGACGCACGGCGAACAGGCGGCTGCGGATCTCGGGGAAGTACCGTCGGCGACCGAGCAGGGTCTCGGCGTAGCCGTTGTCCTCGGCGTTACCAATCACCCGGTCCTGGAAGGCCTTCACCGTGCCGAAGCGCTGGAAATAGCGCTGGATGAAGCCCGAGGCATCCGCCGACGGCAGACCCGTTCGTTCAGCCAGGCCGTAGTCGCTCATGCCATACAGCACGCCGTAGTTGACCATCTTGGCGACGCGGCGGTGGTCGGACGTTACCTGCTCGAACGGGATGCCCAGCACCTCGGCGGCGGTGACCGCGTGCGGGTCCTCGCCGTTCTCGAACGCTTGGAGCAGCGTCGGATCGTTGGCCATGTGGGCCAGCACGCGCAGCTCGATCTGGCTGTAGTCGGCCGACAGCAGCAGCGCGCCTTCGCGGGCGACGAATGCCCGTCGGACGCGCTTGCCGATATCGGTGCGGATGGGAATGTTCTGCAGGTTCGGATCGCTCGAGCTGAGGCGGCCAGTGGCGGCCACGGTCTGGTTGAACGACGTGTGCACCCGCCCTGTGTTGGGATCGACGAGCAGCTGCAGCGCGTCCACGTACGTGCTCTTGAGCTTCTGCAGCTGGCGGTACTCCAGGATCAGGTCGATGATCGGGTGGGTTCCGCGCAGCTCTTCGAGCACGTCGCTGCCGGTCGAGATGTGTCCGGTTTTCGTCTTCGAGCGGCGCTTGCGCTTGTCGATCTCGAGGTGCAGCTCCTGGAACAGCACCTCGCTCAGGCGCTGGGTCGAGTTGATGTTGAACTCGTGCCCGACGTGGCCGTAGATGTCGCTTTCCAGGCTGGCAATACGCGCCTCGAGCTCGCGCCCGAGCTCGGCCAGATACGGCAGGTCAACCTTGATGCCGACCAGCTCCATCTCGGCCAACACGGGCACCAGCGGCATTTCGACCTCACGGAACAGCTTCGTCTGCGCCGCCTCCTCGAGCTCGGTTTCGAGCATCGGTACGAGCCGCTCCACCAGCAGCGCTTCGTGGCAGGCGTAGTTGCCGCAGTCGCCGACGGTCATCTCGGCCATGGTGATGGCCTTCTTGCCAATGCCCAGCAACGATTGCACCGAGGGCAGCTCGACCTGCACCTTGGCCCACGCCAGGTCGCGCAGGGCGAGCGCGCGCTGGCCGCTTTCCAACAGATACGCCGCGATCATCGTGTCGAACGCCAGACCGTGGACGGGCACTCCGTAGCGCGCCAGCAACACCATGTGGAACTTGGCATTGTGGGCGCGCTTGGCCACGCGCTCGTCCGCGAAGAGCGGCCGCAGGCGGTCCAGCGCTGCGTCGCGATCCAGCTGCTCGCCCACGACGTGGCCCAGCGGGATGTAGGCTGCCTTCTGGCCGGCCGCCAGTCCGATGCCGACCAGGTCGGCACGCATGGGCAGCAGGCCGGTCGCCTGAACGTTGAACGCAAACGAGCCGTGGGCGCGAATCTCCGCGATGAGCTCGTCCAGCGCCTCGAGCGATGTGATCGTGCCGCCCACGGGTTCGACAGTCTGGCTCTGGCCGGCGGGCGCCAGCGCATCGAACAGACCGGCCTGTGCGCGTCCGTTCTTTGGCAGAGGTGGCGGCTGCAGCTTGGGGATGCGGTCGATCAGCGACTTGAAGCTCAGCTCCTGGAAGATGCCGATCACCTCCGGGCGGCGCAGGTCGCGCAAGCGTGCCTTCTCGAGATCGAGCTCGACGGGCAGGTCGGTCACGATCGTGGTCAGCTTGCGCGCCAGCAGCACCTGGTCGCGCAGCGGCTCGAGC
>CBJLVJ010000420.1:0-4042 GCA_966426465.1 uncultured bacterium
GACACCGCAGCGGGAGTGGCCGTGTTTGCGCTCGAGCTCGCAGGCAAACGCCGCCAGGCACGCCGCGGCGGACGCTTCGGGCGTCTGGTGGTCAGCTTTGCACTGGCGGCATGCGTCGCTCTGGCCAGCGTCGCAGCGGCGTGCGACAGGCCGAACGCCAGCCCCGAACAAACGCAGACGGCCATCAACGCGCTACCCGCGGCCGGCGGCGCCACGGCGGCGATCACCGCTCAGCCGCGAGCGAGTCCAGCCCAGTTCACGGACTTGCTGCTGCTCGACCCGGGCAGTGACGTGCAGCCCTGGGCGGTGCTGCAGGCCGCGGGTAGCGACGCGCCGATCCTGGTCGACCGGGTGGGAGCCGGACTGGACAGCGTGGGAGCTACCTACCGGCTTGCCGCCTCGCCGGTCGCCGTCGGCACGCGTGACGGTCCGTCGCAGTTCCTGGACCCGTTACAGCCGGCGGTCACGAGCGGCGATACAGCGCAGTCGTCCACCGCCACGGGTGAACAGCTGGAGCAGGCCTGGGCGCAGGACGAGCGTTACCTGGCGGCGACACGCGCGATTGCCGGGCGGCCGACCGTGCTGGACGCGGCATACAACGCCGCTGCTGCCGCCGCGGCCGGCGGGACCCACACCTACCTGGCGGGTGTGGTCTTGCGCGTGGAGCCCGATAAACCGGTGCTGGCCGTCATCGATCGGGCGCTGCTCGAATCAGGTCTGCCGACGCGCGCCGAAGACGTGGTGTACGTCGCGATTCGGGCCAGCGAACAGTCGTTGTACAACCCGGGCACGGTGGTCAACCTGCGCGACGTCGTCATGGACAAGCAGACCACCGACGTGAACGGACAGTCGACCACCGTCTACGTTGCGAACGCGGCGCTCGACGGTGCGCGTGTGGAGCCGAGCGGCAGCGTCGACCTCCAGTCGCTGCTCCAGCCACGGCTGCAGCGTGTCGACCAGGACCTCCTCGCTGCCGAGAACCAGCCAGCGACCGCTGACGCTACTCCGCCTGTCCCGACGGTCACGCCCGGGCCGACCACGTCAGCGCCTGTCCAGCCGGTCATCGTCCAGCAGCGCTCCAGCGGTCCCTCGTTCATCGACGACTTCCTGATCTGGATGTGGCTGAGCAACAGCGGCTTCTACCGAGGCCCGACGGTCGTCATCAATAACCCACCGCCCACGACGTACCGACCATCAGGCGACGTGTACTACTCACCCCCGCCCGCGCCGAGCAGCGCCAGCCCGTCGACCGTCTCCTCGGCGCAGGCAGCATCTCGAAGCACCACGCTGGAGGCGTCTCGCTCGGCGGTCTCGGGCCAGGCCTCGGGCACCGGCGGAGGCGTCGCCGCGACCAACAAATCCGCGGCGGACGCGAGCGCTCGGGTGAGCGCGGCGACCGCCAAGTCGGCGTCGGTGGCGGGGGAGGTCAGCAGTAGCTCGGCCGGCAAAAGCATCGCGTCGGCGCCCAGCGGGTCCTCGAGCAGCGCCAGCCGGAGCGCTGGCACGACTTCAGCCGGCGCCAGGGGTAGTGCCGGATCGTCGTCTTCCGCGGGCTCCAGCTCCGGTTCGAGCAGCGGGGGCAAAGGCATCGGCGGGGCATCGAGCTCGTCCGGTGGAGGTTTCGGTGGCAAAGGCGTTGGCGGCAGTAGCTCGAGCAGCTAGCGCCCGCGTGCGCGGTCAGGCGCGACGCATCTGGTCGGCTACTGCCAATCCCGATGGACCAGGGCTGCTCGAGCGTGGCCTCGAGTATCAGGCTCGAAACCGTACGGCGTTCGATCCGGTTGTGGTCGATGGGCTGGTGCGCTTGGCCCGGCTGGCCGAGTCGCTCGGGGACAGACTGCGCGAGTGCCCAGAGGCTGACGTGCGCCGCTCGGCGGCGATCCTGGCCGCGCGGGCGCACCCGGTGCTCGCAGCCTTTGACAGCTAACCCGACGCCAGACGACGCGGAGTGGCTCCGCGACCAGGTGCGGCGTTCACCGCTGTTACCCGAGCCGGGCTTACGGCGGCATTGGGAGCGGGTGATTCCATTCCTGTCGGCGTCAGAGCGATACGCGCTCGCGGCCATCCTGCTCGATATCGAGCACCTGTGCCAGACATAAGACGGCGGGTGTGGGACCGCTGGCAGGCGGCCGCCGGGCCATGGCGCGGCTGGGCGGTGTGTCCCGTGCTGTGCATCGCGGAGCTCGAACGCCCGGCGGCTCCGGCTCCACGACGGCCGCACGTGGCGCCAGCGCTCTACACGGGATTGCGGGCGGCATTGGGTGGCGGTGGCGGCACCGCCGTCGTGCTGGACCTCGACCCGCTCGTCGGTGTGGAGCTGGCGGCGCGGCTCAACGGCGAGCGCATCGCCCACGCGGTGCTGGTGCTGCCCCGCTGGCCGTATGCGGAGGCCGTGCTACCTTTCGGCCGCTTGCTGGTCAACCTCACGGCCGGAGCGAGGCTTCTCGGCCGGCCTATGGATCGTCTGCCGAACGTCGTGTTCGTGCTCGACGGCCAGCGGAACCTGCCACTTCCTGGCAGGTCCGCCGCCGACCGGCGAGCGGACAACCGCTTCCGGCTCTCGAGCGCGGACCTGCCCACGCTGGCCGATCTCCGAGCGGGCGAAATCAGCCGAGTGGTGAAGGTTGCACGCGGGTGAGAACGGTTACTCCAGCAAGCGATTACCGCGCGTATACGGCTGCATGGGACAGGGTCCAGCGCGCGGGCTACCGACAGTTCAACCTGGACACGTGGGCCGGCGGGCATCGCTACCTGTCGATGACGGCGCTGGTCCTGTCGGCGAGTGAGCTCGCTCAGCTGAAGCGCGTGACCTCCCAGTTCAGCTCGCTGGTGACGCTCGCGGTCGATCACATACTGGCGGATGCGGACTGGTGGTCGGCGCTGGCGTGGCCATGGCCCGCGATCGAGCTGGCGCGCCAGGAGCCACCGCACCCTGGTGGCCACGTCAGTCTGTACGGTCGCTTCGACTGCTTGCTGGACGCGGCCGGAGTCTGGCAGGTGATCGAGTACAACGCCGACACTCCGTCCGGCGGACGTGAAGTCAGCGGACTGGCGCCGGCGCTGGCCCGACTTCATCCGGGTCTCCGCCGCGTCGACGGCCAGCTGGCGCCGCGCCTCATAGAGACGTTGACGGCGCGCATCAGGGCGCATCACCGCCCCGTGCGCTCTGTCGGCGTGGTGTCCAATCACAGCTGGCTCGAGGACATGGCCCAGGCCACGTGGCTGGGCGCCTTGCTACGCAGGGCTGGACAGCCAGCCGTCGTCGGCGACATCACGGATCTCGCCTTGCAGCGCGATGGCCTGACCTTACGCGGGCGCCCGATCGATGCGCTGTACCGGTTTTATCCCATCGAGCGGCTGTACCGTCACGCCATCTTCGCCAGCCTGTGTGAGCTGGCCATCGACGGTCGGCTGCTGTTGCTGAATGGCTTACGCGGCTTTGTGGCCCAGTCGAAAGCCTGCCTGGCGTGGCTGTGGACGAATCGAGCCACGTTGGACACCGTGGCGCGGCGGGCCCTCGAGCGCCACCTTCCGCCAACGCTCATCGCCCGAGATCCGGCGGCGGAGGGCGTCCTGGCTGACAGCATCGTCAAGCACGTGAACGGCCGCGAAGGCGACCTGGTCGTCTTTGGCGACGAGCTGGACAGCGCCGGCTGGGAGGCGCGCCTGCTCGAACCTGGCTACGTGGTCCAGCACGTGGTCCATTCACCGGAGGTCGAGGACGTCGAGGTTGACGATTGGCACGAGCAGGTGCGCTGTGTCGGCCAACGCGTCGCGTGCGTCGGCGCTTTCGCCGTTGGCGGCCGCTTCGGGGGCTGCTACACGCGCCTTGATGGGCGGATTACATCGCCACGTGCGACGTACGTGGTGACCCTGCGCGAGCCGACCTGACGCGAACCTCAGCGCGCACGCTCACGACCGGCGCGCGCCGCGCGCCCTGCACCACGCGATAGGTCTCCTCGCCGCCGGTGTATGCACCATCGGCGAAGTGCAGCATGATGAACAGCTCGACGCGGCGAGCGCCGCCCAGGCGGTGCACCAG
>CBJLVJ010000421.1:0-4034 GCA_966426465.1 uncultured bacterium
TCGACGTGGCGCGGTGGCAGCATGGCGACCAGGCGCTTCGCCCGGTGCGCTTGAGCTTCTCGAGGCTGGTGCGCGACGTGGTGCGCGGATTCAAGCAGCACCTGAACGAGGAGCACCGACTCGTGCTGCACGTCGCTCGCGGTCGGCAAACCGTGGTGGGTGATGCCGTTCGTTTGCAGCAAGTGTGCGAAAACATCCTCGAGAACGCGTTTAAGTACTCGCCAGAGGGTGGCGATGTGCGCGTCGACTTGCGACCGGAGGGCGGTGGCGTACTGCTCCGGGTGGCTGACCATGGCATCGGCATCCCGCCTGGCTCTACCGAGATGATTTTCGAGCCATTTGGCCGAGCCGCCAACGCCGAGCGACGTAGCCTACCAGGCATGGGCCTGGGCCTGTATATCTGTCGCAGCACGGTCGAGCGACATGGCGGCCGTATCTGGGCGGAGAGCCCGGGTGAGCTACAAGGCACGACCGTCAACGTCTGGCTGCCAGGACCTGCTCAATGAAAGTCCTGTTGATCGACGACGACCCGGACATCCTGGACGCGGTTACGGTCGGGTTCCACTTCGAATGGCGCGAAAGTACGGTGCTGACCGCGACCACGGGCGGTGATGGGCTGCGGCTGTTCGTCGAACATTCGCCAGACATCGTCGTGCTCGATCTGACCATGCCCGACATGAACGGGTTCGAGGTGCTGCGCGAGATCCGCCGCGTCTCAGACGTGCCAGTGATCATGCTGACCGCCCGCCAGACCGAGGCTAACCATGTCCGCGGGCTCGACCTGGGTGCTGACGATTACGTCACAAAACCGTTCACCATCCTGACGCTGCTGGCGCGCATTCGGGCGATCCTTCGACGCGCCGAATCGCGCGTGGGTGGTTCAGAGTCGCGCACCGTCGCGTTCGGTGACCTGACCATCGATCTGCGCGACCAGCAGGTGTGGGTGCGCGGCGCGCGGGTGCATGTGACGCCCGCCGAGTATCGCCTGCTGTATCACCTCGCACGCAACCCCAATCGAGTGATCTCGAACCGTGTGCTTTGCGAACGGGTGTGGGGACCCGATTGGCAGGCGACGGCCAACGATCTCAAGGCGTTGGTCCATCGTCTGCGAGCAAAGCTTGGCGACAACCCACGAGAGCCGCGATACATCGAAAATCAGCGCGGCATGGGCTACCGCTTCGTGGCGCGGCCTGAGCCGGCTGCTCTCCCGCAGGAGTAACCGCTACAGAAAGGGCCGCTACTTGACGATGACTTGGTTATGACCGTGAGTTACCACGGACATGACCATTCCGGAGTATTGTTCGCCACGCCTGCATCAGCGTCGAAAGACCTCGTGCTGTCGGGTGGGGAAGATGGAGTTGAAGAGGCACAGATGTTGGTGGGCAAATCTGACGTAGATGTTCCGGGCGAGCCGAGTCGCGCGCGGGTTGATGCGATGGATTCGCTCGCGCCGCGCCCCGCAATGGGTGTGATCGGTCGCCGAAAACACAACTTGCGCGCCCAGCCGACGCAGATCGTCGGTCGAGGCGGCGAGCTGAAACTCGCCAGCCACGTGTTGCTGCGCGACGACGTGCGCCTGGTGACGTTCACCGGTCCAGCGGGTACCGGCAAGACCCGCCTGTCACAGGCGATGGCCGAGTCGCTGGTCGAGGTCTTCACCGACGGCGTGTTTTTCGTCGATCTCGCGCGCGTCGAAGACCCGTCGCTTGTGAGTGCGGCGATCGCCGAGACGCTGGGCATCCGCGAAGGACGCGACCAGCCGTTGCTGGATCGTCTCGAGGACGTCCTGTTCGATCGTCACGTGCTGCTCATCCTCGACAACTTCGAACACATCCTGTCCGCGGCCGACGACGTCGCCGACCTGTTGGCCGTCTGCCCGGACCTGAAAATCCTGGCTACCAGTCGTGCGCCGCTGCGCCTGCGGTGGGAGCATGTCTTCCCCATCTTCCCGCTGCCGCTGCCCGCCCGAGACGCCGAGGCCAACGTAGCGCGTGTGGCCGAGTCACCCGCGGTCCAGCTGTTCATCGAGCGTGCTCGCGCCGCCGAGCCAGGGTTCGAGCTGACTGAGGCGAACGCCCGCACCATTGCCGAGGTGTGCATGCGCCTGGATGGCTTGCCGCTGGCCATCGAGCTGGCCGCTGCACGCACCCGCGTGCTGCCGCCTGAGGCGCTCGTGACGCGCTTGCGCAATCGACTCGAGGTGCTCGTGGACGGCGCGCGCGATCTGCCCGTTCGGCAGCGCACCCTGCGCGAAGCCATCGGCTACAGCTACGACCTGTTGGCCGACGACGAGCGTGCGCTCTTCACGCAGCTTGGCGTCTTCGCGGGTGGCTGCACGGTGGAAGCCGCCGCGGCGGTCATGGCGGAGCCGCTTGACGAGGTCGGCGCCCGCCCTGCGGTGCTGGACCGACTGCAGTCACTCGTCGACAAGAGCCTGCTGCAGCGCGAACAGTTGCCGGGTGGCGAAGTTCGCTTTCGCATGCTCGAGACCATCCGTGAATACGCTCATGACCAGCTCGTGCGCGCCGGCGGTCTGGCCGAGCTGCGCGATCGCTGGATCGACTATCTGCTCGAGCTGAGCAATCGTTCGCGCACAGCGCTCCAGGGCCGCGAGCAGGCCGCCACACTCGAGCTCCTCGACCGCGAGCATGACAGCCTGCGCGCGGCCCTGCGGGTCTGCGTAGATACCAACGATGCCGACCGTGGCCTGCAGCTCGCCGCGGCACTATGGCGCTTCTGGTACGTACGAGGCTTCTTCACCGAAGGCCGCACCTGGCTGTCGGAGCTGCTGGCGCTACCTGGAGCAAGCGCACGGACCAAACTGCGCGCCAACGCGCTCAGCGCCGCGGGCAACCTTGCGTACAACCAGGGTGATGACGCTGCCGCCGAGGCCTTCCAGAATGAGAGCCTGTCAATCCGGCGCGAGCTCGGTGACCGCGATGGGGTTGGCAACTCGCTCGAGACACTCGGCGCGCTCGCCTTCCGGCGCGGCGACCCCGAGCGAGCCACCACGCTCCTCGAAGAGAGTCTGCTGGTCAAGCGTGAGCGGGAGGATCGTTGGGGAATTGCCGCCGCCCTGCACCACCTGGGCGATGTTGCACTCGAACAGGGCCACTTCTCCGCGGCCCGCGCGCGCTACGAAGACAGCCTGGTGCAGTGGGCGGACCTGGGCGACATCTGGAGCCTGGCCCTGGTGCTGGAGAGCCTGGCCGCGCTGGCACACACGCGCAGCAACCCGCAGCGGGCGCTGAAGCTCATCGGGGCCGCCAGCGCTCTGCGTGAGCGGCTGCGCGGTGCGCCGATGCCGCCCGTGCAACGTGCCCAGCAGCAGAAGCTGATCGACGCGGTACAGGGCTCGCTCGGAACGGAGGCGGCAAGTGCCGCTCTGGCCGAAGGCCGAGCCATGGAGCTCGAGCAAGCTATCGCCTTCGCGCGAACGGCTGAGGAGCCCGTGCCGACCACCCGCGCGCCGGAGTCGCCGGCCGCGCTGCCGGCCCAGGGTCCGTTGGCCTGGCTGACGCCGCGCGAGCGCGAGGTCGCCGCGCTGCTCCTGCGCGGTATGTCTAACCGTCAGATCGCCGAAGACCTGGTCATCACCGAGCGCACCGCCGAAACCCACGTGTGTCGCATTCTCAGCAAGCTGGGCCTCGACTCGCGTGCGCAGATCGCGGCCTGGGTGATCGACAACGGCCTGCTGGAAACCCGCACGATGGCGGCAAGCGCCAAAGCTTCCTGAGCGATTACAGCGGCAGGGTAAACGGATCGCCCGCCGCGCTGAGGCGGTAGGCGATCTCTTCCAGCTCGTTCGTCAGCGTCTCGGTCGGCGCGGTGCCGGGCCAGTGAAGCACGCGGCCGCGCCCGCGACGGCGTTGCTCTCGGACAGCCGCTACGAGCTCCAGGAGCTCGTTTGTGGTGCTGAGCAGGAGCTCCTCGCGCAAGCGCAAGGCCAGCCTGGTTTCAACGAACAGGCGCGCGTTGTAGATCGCCTGAGCGTACGCGCCGGCAAGCTCACCGAGCGGTTCGAGCAACGCGGC
>CBJLVJ010000422.1:0-4033 GCA_966426465.1 uncultured bacterium
CATTGCGCGAGAGAACACCACGTAAAAGCGCCGCGCCCGCGCGGGAGGACTCCTCGTCCAACGCGTGCGGGCGCGGCGGAGCGCTCAGACCGTCTCGGGAACGGGCTCCTCCACCGACCTGGCGGCAGCTACCGCCGGGGTGTTCATCGGCGTTCCAGCTTCGATGCCGAACGAGACCACGCCGGGGATGAGCCAGTTAGTCCACTGCTCGTCCACGCGTCGCTGGAACAGCTCGTAGTCCTCGTCCGTGAAGTGGGCAAAACGGCCCTGCTTGGACAGGTACTCGCGCACCGGCTTGCGCCTGGCTCGCCCGGAGGCGATGGCTTTGGTCGAGCCGTTCAGCTTGACGGTGTGGTCTTCCATCTCCCAGATCGACCAGATGCCCGTCTCGACCGCCAGCTTGCCCAGCTCGTGCGACAGCTGCGGATCGTAGTGCCAGCCTTTCGGGCACGGGTCGAGCACGTGAATGAACGCCGGGCCACCCGCGGCCAGGCCCTTGCGCACCTTGTTCATGAAGTCGACGCCGTACGAGGCGCAGGCGGTGGCGATGTACGCCGCGTCAGGATGGCCCGCGACCAGCGCGCCGGGCGTGTTCTTCTTCCAGCGGGTGTGCATGATGCGCCGCTTCTTACCCGTCGGCGAGAAGGTCGTCACCGCGCCGTATGGCGTCGAGCCCGAGAGCTGGATGTCGGTGTTGGCGTACGACTCGTTGTCATACAGGATCACCAGGAAGCGGTACTCGGCGTGCGTCAAGGCCGCTGAGATGGCGCCCAGGCCCATGTCCGCGCCGCCGCCGTCGCCGCAGAAGGCGATGACGTTGATCGGCTCGTCCTTCAGCTTGCCCTTGCGCATGAGCACCTTCAGGCCGGCCGAGGCCCCGAGCGCCGCCGAGCCAGCCGCGCCAAGCTGCGTGTGCATCCACGGCACCACCCACGGCGTCGTGTAGTAGCTGGTATTGGCCACGTACATGCAGCCGGTCGAGCCGAGCACGATGGTGCGCGGTCCGGCGGCCTTGGCGATGTAGCGCATCACCAGGGCGCTCTCGCAGCCCTGGCAGGTACGGTGCCCCGAGACGAAGTACTCGGTGTACGGGACCTGTTTGACCGTCTTGATCGAGCTGAGATCCACCAGCTCGGTGGGTGCCGTTGGTGTGAGGGTCATGTGCGTTACTCCCGAACCCCGATCCAGTGAACGTTGGTCTCGAGCTCACCCGCGGTCGCCTGCTGCAGCAGCTCGAACATTTGCTGGCCGTCGGCCGCCGTGAACTCGCGACCGCCCAGACCGCCGATGAAGTTGATCATGGCCGGCCGCCTGGGGCTGTCGTAGAACGCCGCGCGGAACTCGGTGAACAGCACGCCGCCGTGGTGCGGCGAGCCGTAGCTGTAATCGCGATCGATGATGCCCACGCCCTTGAAGCGGCCGAGCCGTTCGACCACGTCTTCGGCGGGGAACGGTCGGAACCACTTCAACCGCGCGAAGCCGACCTTGTGGCCCTGCTCGCGCAGCCGTCGCACGATGACCCGACCGGGCATGGCGATCGTGCCCTGGCCGACCAGCACGTAGTCGGCGTCGTCGGTCATGTACTCCTCGACGAACGGCTCTTTCTGGCGGCCGGTCAGCTCGTAGTACTCACGATAGGCTTCTCGAATCACTTCGGGCGCCCGACGCATGGCCGCGTCGTTCTGCTTGCGAATCTCGGTCAGCCAGTCCTGGTCGACCTGCGGCGCGATGGTGATCGGATTGTCCGGGTGGAAGAGCCGGTCACCCAGGTCATAGCTCGGCAGGAACTGGTCGATGACCGCCTTGGGCGGGATCTTGACCAGGTGCTGCGAGTGTGTCAGGAAGGCGCCATCGGTGCTGACGGCGCACGGCAGCATGATGCGCGGGTCTTCGGCGACCTTGTAGGCGATCACCGCTGCGTCGAACGCCTCCTGGCCGGTCTCGACCCAGGTCATCAACCAGCCCAGGTCGCGTACGGCCAGCGCGTCGTTGTGCTCGACGCCGAATGCGCCCGGATCGTCCAGGGCGCGGTTACCCACGTTGGCGACCACTGGCAGCCGCAGACCGGCCGTTACGGCGATGGCCTCGAAGGCGTAGAACCACCCCACGCCTGACGAACCGACGAACGAGCGCGCGCCCACCGCGCTGGCGTGCTTCACCAGCTCGAACTGGGAGTGCTCGCCTTCGGCGACGATGTACTCGCAGTCCATCTTGCCGTCGGCGATCATCGTCGCGACCGCCTGCATGACCGCGTCGTAGGGGCGGATCGGGTAGGCGGCGACGATGTCGACGTCGGCCAGCCGCAAGGCGTGGGCGATGGCTTCGGAGCCGGTCAGCAGCAGCTCCTCTTCGCCTTCCAGCTTCGTTGGCGCAGCGGCCGTGGGTGTGGCGCCGGGTCGGACAGCAATGGCCATGGTTACTCCTCACCTCCTGCCACGACCGGCACCCCGTTGCTTTGCGCCGGCACCGGCTGCACGTTGGCGGGTTTCGCTGGCGGATACGTCGGCTGCTGATGCACCGCCGGCGTCTTTCTGGCCTTGTCGATCAGCTCGGGGTGGAGCGGGATGCCGTGTTTCTGCAGCAACCCTCGGTAGGCGTCCGGGTTCTGCTGGTACAGCGGGTACAGGTTGTCGTTGTCGTCGAACTCGAGCTCGTTGACCATGGTGATGCAGTCGGGCACCGGGCAAACTTCTTCGCAGATGCTGCAGCCGATGCACGCCTCGTAGACCACTTCGTACGTGCCCTCGGGCGTTACCTCGAAACATTCGTCGGGGCATTGCAGCCAGCACTGGGTGCACTTGATGCACGTGTCGAAATTGACCAGCGGCCGGCGCGTGCGCGTGCTCCACTTCTTGTAGATCGGGTTGCGTGTGCCGACCTGCATCGCCTCGACGACGATGCCCTCGCGCATCTGCGTCCAGCCCGGCTTGATGTACTCCTCGTGGCTGACGCTGCTGCCCTCGCCGGGCTCGACGCGGCGGATCTTGATCAGGTCGTAGATAGCCTGAACGGCGGCGACGCGCTGCTCGTCCTTGGTGCGCTCGCGGACGATGTTCAGCACCGACTCGAGCGATAGGATCTGGGGGGCGATGCGCGCCACGGCGGCCAGGCAGTTGAAATCGGTGTTGTCGTCGTTGTCGACCCACAGTCCGGCGAAGCTGGCCGATCCCTCTGGGGCGAAGACGCCCGCGTGGACCGGGCTGGGCACCACCACCAGATCGTAGGCATAGGGCTTGACCTTGATGGCTTTCAGCAGCTCGTCGGGCTCCTTGGCGGAGGTCACCACCAGCGCGCCACCTGGCAGCACCAGCTTGTTGATGGGCTGAACGCCGTACCAGGCCCACGACTCGACGCCCTTGCACATGGTGTCGTCGACGACGATCGACACGTCGACGTTCTCGGGCTCATAACGGGCCAGCGACGATTCGAGCTCGACCTCGTCGGTCGCTACCACCGCGAAGTTCTTGGCGGGGATGCCGTTGCGCTCGGGCGAATCGCCGTACCGCGCGAAGGCGGTGCCGACCTTACCCTCCTTGCGTGCGCCGAGCACGACGCCGCGCGAGATGCGGTTGGCGAGTCGCTTCTGGAAAATACCGCGATAGACCACCTCAACGGACCAGGACGCGGACGACGGGGGCGAGCCGTCCTGCAGGACCGAGGTGGAGCCGTTGGCGGTAGGTGCACCCATACAGTGCGTCCTCCCTGGGAGAAATGGCTCGATGGTCAGACCAATTTTCCCACGGATACTAGGTCGTCGCGCTTCCCACTGTCAACCGCCCCCAAAGACCAGAAGTTTTTCGTAGTTGGCGCGCTCGGAACGAGTTTTTTTTCTCTGTAGTCGCAAGTCTGCGGACTTGCTCCCCAGGACTACTCGCCCTGGACCCCGCGCGCGGACCGCCTGTCCGTCCCTACTCTCTGCCTCCCGCTGTCGCGACGCCTGCGACGTTAGCGCCTGGTCGACCCAGTACGGGGACCCATTGCGCTGGACCTGCTCGATCTTCAACGTGCGGGACCCGCCGCGACGAACCTGCTC
>CBJLVJ010000423.1:0-4030 GCA_966426465.1 uncultured bacterium
AACAGGCTCAGCTCGAGCAGACCACCAACAACCATGCACGGGCCCACCACTTCCAGACTCATCCGGGCGGCCAGCACGCCGATCAGCCCGGGCAGCGCCGCGCCGCCAGCCACGGCCGCGGCCACCTGCAGGCCAACCGCGTTGGCGGTCTGGCTCGCGCCGAACCTGGCTGGCGTATCGGCGATCAGCACCGGAAAGACCGGCGCGTACACCAGCCCGAGCACGGCCAGCGCCAGCCAGCTCACCAGCGGCACGTTGAGCCAGATCAGCCCGGCCGCCAGGACGGTGATGAGCATGCACGCGCGCAGGATGTGCTCGCTGGAAACGTGACTGACCAGCACGCCAAAGAGCACTCGTCCAGCGGTCAGGCTGGCCCAGTAGGCGCTGACCAGCACCCCGGCGATCGTCACCGGCGTCCCGCGTGACAGGGTGAACAGGCTGAACGCCCACTGGCCCGAGCCGGCCTCGAGCCCGACGTAGACGAAGAACAGCGCCATGCTCAGCAGCGCCAGCGGCTGGCCTAGCAGCGCTCGAAGCGATGCGTTTGCCGGCTGCGGGTGTGCCACGGCGGGCGCCTGGTGGCGGGGGCGGACGTACAGACGACGCGTGCGCCAGTACGCGCCAGCCAGCCCGAGCTGCGCCAGGCCGACCGCCGCGTAGCCGATGTTCCAGGCCAGACCCGAGCCAATGATCGCCGTCATGAGCAGAGGACCGACCGCCGCGCCGAGCCCGAACGCGGCATGCATCCAGTTCAGCACGCGCGCACCGTGGGCGACCGCGGCGTAGGTGTTGACGCCTGCGTCGATGGTCCCCGCACCGAGGCCGAGCACGCCCGCGAGGGCAATCATGCTGAGCCACGCGGGCGACACCGCGTAGCCGAGCAGTGACAGGCCGGTCACGCCGCAGCTGACCGCCAGGGCCTGGCCAACGCCCAGTTGCGCCAGCACGCGACCGCTCACCGCGCTCGAGACGAAGTAGCCCGTCGCGAACGGCGCCAGCAGGAGCCCGAGCGCATCCAGCGGCAGTCCGAACGAGGCGCGAATCGACGGCCAGGCGACGCCCAGCATGCCCTCGGGCAGGCCCAGGCTGACGAAGCCCAGCGAGGCCAATGCGAGAGTGACCGCGCGGGCGCTCGCTGGCGCGTGCCTCGACATTACTGGTAGGATGCCCGCCGTACCTACCAACCGCATAACCCCTTATCCAGAGAGGTGGAGGGAAACGGCCCTGTGAAGCCCGGCAACCCTCCCGGCGTGAGCGGTGCTCGCCCGGAGAAGGTGCCAATTCCGCCGATGCATGCGCATCGGGAGATGAGGAATGCGCGATCGAGCACCGCCGGCCATGCGCTCTCCCTCTGGATCCGCCCAGACCCTCGGAGGACGCCATGACCACAACGATTCAAGCTCCATCCACGCCGCCGGCTGTTGGTGGCCGCATCCGCGGCCTGCAGTGCCGAGAGTGCGGCCAGATGTACGCGGCCGAAGCCCGCCACGCGTGTGACCTGTGCTTCGGACCGCTCGAGGTTGCCTACGACTACGCCGTGGTTGGCGCGTCAGTTTCGCGCGAGTCGATTGCAGGCGGTCCGCGCACGCTGTGGCGCTATCGGGACCTGCTGCCGATCGACGGCGAGCGCGTGGTCGACACGCATGCTGGCTTCACGCCGCTGGTGCGTGCCCACAATCTCGGCCGCGCGCTCGGGCTGCGCAACCTGTGGATCAAAAATGACACGGTCAACCCGACGTTCTCGTTCAAGGATCGACCCGTGTCGATCGCCAGCACGCGGGCACGCGAGCTGGGCTTCGAAGTCCTGGCGTGCGCCTCGACCGGCAACCTGGCCGGCTCGGTGGCCGCCCACGCGGCCAAGGCCGGCATGCGGGCGTGCATCTTTATCCCTTCGGACCTGGAGCCGGCCAAGATCGTGGGCGCGTCGATCTACGAGCCGACCATCATCGCCGTCGACGGCAACTACGACGACGTCAATCGCCTGTGCAGCGAGGTCGCCGATCTGTACCCGTGGGCGTTCCTCAACATCAACCTGCGACCGTATTACTCCGAAGGCTCGAAGACACTCGCCTTCGAAGTGGCCGAGCAGCTCGGCTGGCGACTGCCCGACGCGGTGGTCGCGCCGATCGCCAGCGCGTCGATGTTCACCAAGGTCCACAAGGGCTTCTCCGAGCTGCAGCAGGTCGGTCTGGTCGAGAGCGGCACGGTGCGCATGATCGGCGCCCAGGCCGAGGGCTGTTCGCCGGTCGTGCAGGCCGCGCGGGCAGGCAGCCTCGACGTGCAGCCGGTGCGGCCGAACACCATCGCCAAGAGCCTGGCCATCGGCAACCCGGCCGACGGCTACTACGCGCTCAAGATCGTGCAGCAGACCGGCGGCGCGCTCGAAGCCGTCGAAGACGCCGAAATCGTGGATGGCATTCGGCTGCTGGCGCGCACCGAGGGCATCTTCGCCGAAACGGCCGGCGGCGTGACCATCGGCGTGTTGAACAAGCTGGTGCGGGCCGGCAAGATCGATCCGGACGAGCTGGTGGTCGCCTACATCACGGGCAATGGCTTCAAGACCGTGGACGCCGTCGCCGAGCACGTCAGGCCATCGCTGCGGGTGGCGCCGACGCTTCGCTCGTTCGAGGCGGCGTACCGCGAGATCGACCACTGACAAGGCACTGAAAAGGGGGCATCGTCATGGCCGCAGAGCGCGTCAAGTTCACGTTTCCGCCCGATCTGGTCAATACGCCCGTCATCTACAACATGGGCAAGGAATTCGGCGTGGTGACCAACATCCGACGTGCCAACCTGAGTCACGACCGGGGCTGGGTGATCCTGGAGGTGGTTGGCACGCCTGAAGCCGTCGAGAAGTCGCTGTCGTGGGCCAGGGAGCAGGGCGTGCGGGTCGAACCGGTGGGCGCCGAACAACCGACCCCATGAGCGTGCGGGTTCGCATTCCTACCCCGCTTCGGTCGGCCACCGACGGCGCCGCGGAGCTGAGCGTGGAGGCGCCGACGGTGGCCAGCGTCATCGTCGAGCTGGAAAGCCGCTACCCGGCGATTCGCGGGCGCCTGCGCGACGAGAGCGGCGCGCTGCGGCGCTTCGTGAACCTGTACGTGAACGGCGAGGACGTGCGCTTCAACCGCGGACTGGATACGAGCCTCAAGGCGGGCGACGAGCTGAGCATCGTGCCGGCCGTGGCTGGCGGCTAACCTGAGCGGCTTCAATCCTTAACGATCGTTAGCGGCTTCAACCGTCAGCGGCTTCGACCGCTACGGGCGTGCCCCGCGTTGCGCCCGTGACCGCCGCGGCGCTGCCGTCTCGCACCGAAATCTCCAGCAGGCCGGCGCTGCCGACCAGCGCCAGCAGCCCACCGGGTGGGACGGCCTGGTAGTGCGGGGCCGCCTGCGCGGTGTGGCCCTGGACCTTTGCCTGAAACCGCGCAGGTAAGCTCGTCGCGGGCAGGTTCGTCACCAGGTTGCCGAACATATCGACGTGGATCACCTCGCCCTCGAGCCCGCGCGCCTCGGGCAGGTGCAGCTCGACGGGGTCGGCGATGGGCTGACCGACGGCTTCCAGGGGCACGCCGTTGGCGAGATGGGCGGCGATTGGGCCGAAGACGTCGCGGCCGTGGAAGGTGCGCGACGGGCTCGGCCTCCAGTAGCGCGGCTCGGTCAGCTCGACCACAAGGTCTCGGCCGCCCAGGCGCTCGGTGGCTGGCACGAGCAGACCGTTGTCGGGACCGACGAGGGCGTCGCCTCGGCGTGCGCGGATGGCGATCGCCCGCCGCGCCGAGCCCACGCCAGGATCGACCACGGCCAGGTGGTCTACATTGCTGCCGAGTTGCCACCTCCGGCCTCCGGCGCGAGCGACGCCCAGCTTCCGGTGTACACACCCACCGCTTCCGCTCAATACGTCCTGGAAGTCAGTTCCGGCTTTGCCAAGGCGCACGCTATTCAGGCCGGCACGACCGCGCAGTTCAAAGGGATCTAAGCACATCGGCGCGCCAATCCAGGCGTATAATCGGCCAAAGGTCGTCGGTAGG
>CBJLVJ010000424.1:0-4010 GCA_966426465.1 uncultured bacterium
CTCGGGAGGATTGATGGTGTTGCACCGTTTTCTTGTTGCCGTTCTGCTCGCGCTTACCACCGGTGTTACGCCCCTTGCCCACGCCGCCCAACCCCAGCCGGTGGCGGCCGGTGGCATCACCCGGCTGGAGATCACCCGAGTCGAATCGCCGACGTTCGACGGCCGCGCCTTCGGCCAGGTCGGCCAGTACGAAAAGCTGGTCGGCCGTGCCTTCGGTGAGATCGATCCAAAGGATCCGCGCAACGCGGTCATCGTCGACCTGGACCTCGCGCCGACCAACGCCAACGGTATGGTCGAGTATTCGACCGACGTCTACATCCTGCGGCCGATCGACTCGACGCAGAGCAACCACCGGCTGTTCTTCGAGATCAACAACCGTGGCAACAACCTGTCCTTCGGCCAGTTGAACGACGCGCTGACTGGCGGCAACGATCCCACCGCCGCCGACGACGCCGGCAACGGCTACCTGATGGAGCAGGGTTACACCATCCTGCTGGGGGGCTGGGACCCGACGGCGCCGTCCGGCGCCGGCCGGTTGACGATCAGCGTGCCGGTGGCGCGTAACCCGGACGGGTCCTCCATCACCGGTCCAGCGCTCGAAGAGCTGGTCGTCGACGACGCCACCACGACCAGCCTGCCGCTCACCTACGCTGCTGCGAGCGCCGACAAATCGCAGGCCACCCTGACCGCTCGCGTGCGCTACGAGGATCCGCCCGTACCACTTCCGGCCGATGGCTGGGACTTTACCGATGACCGCCTCAAAGCGGTCAGCCTCACCCCGCCCGGCACCACGTTCCAGACGGGCAACCTGTACGAGTTCACCTACACGGCGCGCGATCCACTTGTCGTCGGCATTGGCTTCGCCGCGATTCGCGACCTGGCGACCTTCTTCCACCGCGCCACCCGCGACGGACAGGGCACGCCGAATCCGCTGGCCGGTGACGTGCAGTACGTCTATTCGTTCTGCGTGTCCCAGCCGTGCCGCACCATGCACGATTACCTGACGCTCGGCTTCAACCAGGACGAAGCGGGGCAGCGGGTGTTCGACGGGATTCTCAACTGGATCGGCGGTGGCGACGGCGTCTTCATGAACTACCGCTTTGCCCAGCCCGGTCGAACCCACCGCCAGCACATCGCCCGCTGGTATCCGGAGTACCAGTTCCCGTTCACCAACCAGGTCATCTACGACCCGGTAACCGGCAAGACGGATGGCCGCCTGCGGCGCTGCCTCGACACGAACACCTGCCCACAGATCTTCGAGGTCAACTCGGAGAACGAGTACTGGGCCAAGGCCATGGCCGTCTTCCACCTGGACGGCGACCGCAACGACCTGGCCGATCCGGCCAACGTCCGCTACTTCCTGATGTCGAGCCTGCCACACGGTGGCGGTGTGCCGTCCACCGGGCCAGGCATCTGTCAGCAGAATCGCAACCCGCTGGTGGCCAATCCGGTGCTGCGCGCCCTGCTGGTGGACCTCGACCACTGGGTTGCCAACGGTGTCGATCCGCCCGCCAGCAAGCTGCCGCGCGTTGCGGATGGGACGCTCGTGCCGCCCATGCCGCAGGAGGCGGTGGGCTTCCCGACCATTCCGGGCATCGTCTATAACGGTCGAAACCACACCGGCGACCTGTTCGACTTCGGGCCACAGTTCGAGCAGGGCATCCTGTCGATCCTGCCACCCAAACTGCTTGGCACGCCCTATCCGAACCTGGTGCCGAAGACGGACGTCGACGGCAACGACCTGGCCGGAGTCCGCCTGCCGGACGTGTCCGTGCCGCTGGCGACGTACACGGGTTGGAACCTGCGCAGCGTGCCACCGGGCGCCAACGACGGCTGCGACGCAGCGGGCATGAAGGTCGACTTCGCCCAGACGCGGGCTGACCGTTTGTCGCGCGGGGACCCGCGGCTATCGATCGAGGAGCGTTACCCGTCCCACGACGCCTACGTCAGCGCCGTCACCCGCGCCGCCGAAGACCTGCGCGCGCAGCGCCTGCTGCTCGACCAGGACGTCGAGCGCTACATCCAGTCGGCCGAGGCCAGCGCCATCGGCCGCTAGCGCGCTTGCTCCACAGCGCCAGACGGCGTTACACGCTTTCGCCGGACCAGGAGCGCTGGCGTGCGCCGGCCGCGCTGGTGTCGCCCGGCAGTTGCACGAGCAGGATTTCCAGCACGAGCGCCAGAATCGCGCCGACCACGACAGGCTGAGACAGCAGCTGCGTGGCCACTGCGGGCAGCTTCGCACCGAGCGTGCTGGCCAGTGGTGGCAGGCCTGTGCCGGCGATGACGGCGAGGCCGGCCACCGCCGCGTGGCGGGGCGTGTCCGGCGTACGCGACAGCGTCATCACGCCGGTCAGGATCAGTGAGCCCGCCGCCGGCAGGAAGATGCCGCCGACGACCGGATCGGGCGTCGCAGCCAACAAGGCGCCCAGCTTGGGAATGAACGCCAGGACCAGGAAGATCACGCCGGCGATGGTCACGGCGAAGCGACTGCCGATGCCGGTCAGCTTGAGCAGCCCCACGTTCTGGGCGTAGGCGGTGGTGGCGAATCCGCCGAAGACGGCCGAGACGATCGAGCCGACCGCCTCGCCTGACACGCCGAGGCGGATGCGCTGATCGGTAATCGGCGTAGCCAGGATCTCCCCGGCCGCGAAGTACACGCCGATGGCCTCGATCACCGCCACGATGAACGCGAACACCATCGCCAGCGTCACACCGGCGTCGAACTGCAGCGGCCCGTACGGCAGCAGCTGAGGAATGCCGATCGCCGCCGCGTCGCGGGCGGCGTCGAACGACAGACGTCCGAACGCGGCGCTCAACGCGTCGCCGACCAGGAGCGCCCAGATGAACGCGTACGACCGCAGCGGTCCGCGACCGAAGCTGCTCAGGATCAGCACCGTGAGCAGCGTGCCCGTGCCGATCACCAGTGTGGCCGGGCTGGCAAAGTCGGGGCTGGTCGGCGAGCCGCCCAGGAACTCCTCGAGCGTGAAGCCGGCCAGAGCGATGCCCACCAGGAGGATGACCGCGCCGGTCACCGCTGGCGAGAAAAGTCTCCGCACCAGTCCCAGCAATCCACTGGCGGCGACCACCAGGATCAACACGCCGCCGATCAGCAGGCCCGTGGTGGCCATGGCCAGCTGGCCGCCCTTGGCAAAGCCGATCATCAGCCCGTCGAACGCCGCTGAGGGGCCCTCGACGATCGGCAGCCGCACCAGCCGCGTCGACTGGGTCAGGGTCACCAGCCCCGCGGCCAGGAAGATGGCGTTGATCAGGTTGCCGGCCAGGCTCGCCGAGAGCCCACCCACCGCCGCCACGAACACTGGATCCAACCACACGTTCGAGACCAGCACGTGCTGAAAGCCCATGACCACCGCCTGCGGCAGCGGCGGCCGGTCTTCCAGCCCGAGCGTAAGCGTCGATGGCGGCCTCTCGGCCGCAACCTCAGCAGCCATCAGCGTCTGTCCTCCTCTGTCGCGGCGCCGTAGAGCCCCAGGTCGGGATGGGCGAACTCCCAGCGGCCGGCGCTGGCATCTGGCTCGAGGTCGGTCCAGCGCAGCAGCTCGAGCAGCGCGAAACGGCCATCGTGGTGCCAGTTGGGCGCAACGTCGCCCATGCGCCCGAGCGGGCACACACGGTCGAGGCCAAGCCGACCGAGCGCCTCGGCCAGCGCGCGCGCACGCGCGAGATCGGCGGCCACGCCGCACGTCTGCAGGTACCGCCGAACCTCGCCAGCCAGCACGGGCACGTCCGCCAGCAGGTCGCCGACCGGTTTGACAAAGATCGTGCGGTTCAGGCACGACGCCTCGAAGCGCGGGTCGCTGTCGAACAGCACCGTGCCCCCAGCGCCTTGCAGCAGCGCCACCGGTTCGCCCGCAAGCTCGCGCAGCTCGTACCGCTGGCGAACGCCAGCCAGGCTGGCCGCCTCCTCCACGCTCAGTCGCCCACGCGGAACCGCCGCCGAATACTCATCGAGCCTGGCGCTGAGCGCCACGCTGAACTCGCGCGGACTGGCC
>CBJLVJ010000425.1:0-4010 GCA_966426465.1 uncultured bacterium
CTCCCCTGCTCGTCTCCCCTCCGCTCGCCCACGCCGGGGCAGGTGGCGCGTAACCCGGAGAACACATCCGCGAGCGTCGAGTCGGCGCACTCGACGCTCACCTTGCGCGCTCCGCCCGCGTACTGGCGCAGCGAGGACGGCACGTACACCACCACGTGCATCAGCCCAGGTTGGCGGCGCGCACGGTCAGGATTGGCGGCAGATGCTCGGCCAGCAATTCCCAGCGCTCGCCGTCGTCATTGGAGCCGTACAGCTCGCCGCTGCGCGTGCCGAAGTACAGGCCGGCCGGATCCTGCTGGTCGGACGCGAAGGCGTCGCGCAGCACGGTGATGTAGGCGTCCTTCTGTGGCAGGCCACACTCGAGCGCTTCCCAGGCCTGGCCGCCGTTGGAGGTGCGATACACGCGGCAGCGCGCGTCCGGCGTCCAGCGGTTGAATGCGTCGCCGTTCGGGATGCAGTACGCCGTGCCCGATTTATGCGGGTGGGCCACCATCGGGAAGCCGAAGTCAGACGGCACACCGTTGCCGATGTCGTTCCACGTGGCGCCGTAGTCGTCCGAGCGGTACAGGCCGCCGTGGTTCTGCAAGAACAGCGTGTCGGGCCTGGTGGCGTCGCGCGCCACCTTGTGCACGCACTGGCCGTACTCGGGGTAGCGCTGGCCCTCGGGCATGAAGTCGACGCGGATGCCCTGGTTCGAGGCGCGCCAGGACTCACCCGCATCGTCCGAGCGGTACACGCCGCCGGTGGAGATGGCTACGGTGAGCTTCTTCGGGTCGCGTTCGTCGGCGAGGATGGTGTGCAGGCACAAACCGCCGCCACCTGGCTGCCACGTGGGCCGGTGCGGATGGTCCCATAAGCCACGCACCAGCTCGAACGTCTGCCCGCCGTCGGTGGAGCGGAACAGGCTTGCCGGCTCGGCGCCGACGTACACCACGTCTGGTTCGCTGGCGGTGCCGGGCGTGATCTGCCAGGCCTGCTTGAGACTGGCCTCGATGTCGTCGGGGAAGCGCAGGTTGGGCGCCTCGGACTCGACCCAGCTGCGCCCGAGGTCGTCGCTGTAGATGACGCCGGTGCCCCAGAAGAAACTGGTCTTGCCGGCGAGCATGCGGCGGCGACGCGCGTCGAAGGCGACGGCCGGCACGGAGGCGCCGCCCGCGACGGGGTTGCTGAGCTCGCCGTGGTGATCGAGCACGAACAGGCCCTTGGAGGTGCCGATGAGCAGCAGGACGTCAGGACGCAGGGGCATGGGGGCCACTCCCTCGCTTTAAACAACAGGTGACCATTCGGTCACTGGTAAGGGGCATCGTACCCCGCCGGCCCGCCCTCGTCAACCCCGTCCGGTGACCCCGACCATAACCCCTTTGAGACAGGGCTCGAGTTTGTCATACTCGGGGGGCCTGTGGAGCCGAGCCTCAGCCCCGTGCTTTTCCTGACCGCCCTGGCGGCCGGCATGGTGTCTTTCGCTTCGCCCTGCGTGTTGCCGTTGGTGCCGGCCTATATCGGCTTCATCACCGGCCGCTCCGCCGAGGAGCTGCACGGCGCCCAGGGCCGCGCGCGCGTGACCATTCTCACCCAGGGCCTGGCCTTTGTGCTCGGCCTGGCGGTGATCTTCGCCTTGCTGGGCGCCTCGGCCAGCGTGCTCGGCCAGACGCTGCTGCAGAACCAGGAACGGCTGTACCAGGTCGGCGGCGTCCTGGTCATCATTTTTGGCCTGCAGATGCTGGGCATCACGCGCATTCCGCTGCTCGCCCGAACGGTGCGCGTGGCCGACGTCTCGCCTAACGTGCAGCGCAACCACCTCGGGGCGTTCGCCATCGGGCTCGCGTTCGGCGCCGGCTGGACGCCATGCGTCGGCCCGTTTCTGGCCGGTCTGCTGGGCCTTGCCTCACAGCAGGAAACCGTGGGCGCCGGCGTGTTGCTGCTGCTGGTGTACGCGCTCGGTCTCGGGATCCCGTTTCTGCTCGCTGGCCTGGCCGTCGACCGCTCGCTGCGCGTCATGCGGCGTGTGCGGCCGCACATGCTGGCCATCGAGCGCTTCAGCGGCGTGCTGCTGATCGCGATGGGTGTGCTGCTGTTCACCGAGCAGCTGACGCGCATCACGTCGCTGCTGACGCGCGTCTTTGGCAATGGCCTCGCCCTCTAGCCAGGCAGGCTTGCTGCGCACCCCGCTGACGGGGCTGCATCAGCGTCTCAACGCGCGCATGGTCGACTTCGCCGGCTGGGACATGCCCGTCCAGTACTCGACCGGCATCCTGGCCGAACACCAGGCCGTGCGCACAGCCTGCGGCCTGTTCGATCTGTCGCACATGGGTCGCGTCTATCTGCTTGGCCCGGACGCGTTGCGCCTGGCCCAGCGGTGCTGCACGCGCGACCTGTCGCGGATTCGACCTGGCGAAGCAGCCTACTCGGTGCTCTGCCAGCCGGACGGCGGCATCGTGGACGACGTGATCGGCTACGTGCTGGGCGATCAGCAGATCCTGTTTGTGTTCAACGCCTCGAACCGCGAATCCGACCTGGCGTTCTTCGCCGAGCAGCGCGACCGCGGCCGGCTCGACGTCAACCTGGACGATCGCACGCTCCAGACGGCGCTCATCGGCGTCCAGGGGCCTACCGCCCAGCAGGTGTTGCAGGCCATGTGCAGCGCCGACCTGGAGCCGCTGGCCGGCTACGCGTTCCTGCACGCCGACGTCGCCGGCGCAAGCGCGCTGGTCTCGCGCACGGGCTACACCGGCGAGGATGGCTTCGAGGTGATGGTCGACGCCGACGCCGCGGAGCACATCTGGAACGCGCTGATGAACAACGCCGCCTGTCCGTGCGGTCTCGGCGCGCGCGACACGCTCCGAACCGAGGCCGGCTTCGCGCTGTACGGCCACGACATCGACCGCGCCACCAACCCGTACGAGGCGCGCCTGGGCTGGGTGGTCAACCTGGCCAAGCCAGACTTCGTCGGCCGCGAGGCGCTCGCGCGGCTCAAAGCCGAGGGTCCGTCGCGCAGGCTGGTGGGCCTGCACGTGGCGCCAGGCGGGGTGCCCCGCCAGGGCTTCGCGATCGCGCGTGACGGCGAGCGAGTCGGACAGGTCACCAGTGGCACGTTCTCGCCGACGCTGAAGCGCAACATCGCCATGGGCTATGTCCCGCCTGCCCTGAGTCAGCCCGGCCAGGCCGTACAGGTTGAGACGCGCGGCAAGAACGTGGACGCTGAGGTGGTGGCTTTGCCGTTTGTCCCGCACCGATCGCGCCCACGCGCCAAAATGTAGCCATGCCAGCAGGGGGATCGAACCCGGCCGACCGCCGTTACACGGCGGAACACGAATGGATCAAGCCCGAAGGCGAGCACTACGTCGTCGGCATTACCGCCTTCGCCCAGGATCAGCTGGGCGACATTGTCTACGTCGAGCTGCCCAAGGTCGGCGATCAGCTCGAAGCCGGCCGAGCCTTCGGTGTGATCGAGTCCGTCAAAACGGCCTCCGACCTGTACGCTCCCATCGCGGGTGAAGTGGTGGCCGTCAACAGCGAGCTGGTGGATCAGCCCCAGACGGTCAACGACGATCCGTACGAGGCCGGCTGGATGATCAAAATCCGCCCGGCCGACTCCACGCAGGTCGAGCAGCTGCTGAGCGCCGAGCAGTACTCCGAGCAAACTGGCGAATAGTGCCGACCTTCACCCAGCTCACGCCGCGAGACCGTGAGCACATGCTGCGCACCATAGGCATTGAGCGCGTCGAGCAGCTCTTCGCCGACGTGCCTGCCGACGCTCGCTACCCGGCCCTCGAGCTGCCCCCCGCGTTGACCGAGCTCGAGGTCAGCCGACACCTGGCCGACCTGGCAGCCCAGAACGTGTCGGTCAAAGACTGGCCGTGCTTCATCGGCGGCGGCGCCTACAACCACTACTCGCCGTCGGCGGTCGCCCACATCATGGGTCAGCCGCAGTTCTCTACCGCGTACACGCCGTCCCAGCCAGCGGTCAGCCAGGGCACGCTGCAGGCCTACTTCGAATTCCAGTCGCTGGT
>CBJLVJ010000426.1:0-4007 GCA_966426465.1 uncultured bacterium
CACACCTCGAAGACGTCGGCCAGGTTGTGGCTGATGACCACCACTCCCAGGCCCTGGCTGCGCAGGTTCGTGATCAGGTCGAGCACCTGCCGCGTCTGGGCGACGCCCAGGGCCGCCGTCGGCTCGTCGAGCAGGACCACCCGCGCGTTCCACATCACCGAGCGAGCAACCGCCACCGACTGGCGCTGGCCGCCCGAGAGCGCCGCGATGGGCGTGCGTACGTTGGGAATTTTGACTGACAAACGCCGCAGGACGTCCAGCGCGCGCTGTTCCATGGTGACCTCGTCCAGCGGAGCGAGGCCACCCGCGCCAATTTCGCGGCCAAGGAACAGGTTGTCGACGACGTCCAGGTTGTCGCACAGCGCCAGGTCCTGGTAGACGGTGGCAATGCCCAGGCGAGTTACGTCGTTTGGACCCTTGACGCTGACCGGGCGGCCCTCGAAGAGGTATTCACCGCTGTCTGGCGTATAGATCCCGGCGATAGTCTTGATCAGGGTCGACTTGCCGGCCCCGTTGTCACCGACCAGACCGACGACCTCGGCCGGATAGACCTCGAAATCTACCTCCGAGAGCGCCTGTACCGCGCCGAAGTGTTTGCTGATCCCGCGTAGCTCGAGCAGCGGCTGGCGGCTCGGCGCGGTGGTCGGGGCTGGCGTGGCAGCAGGGGCGGCAGTCACGGCTGTCGGCTACAGGCCGGCCTGGGTGCAGGCCGAGGCGTACTCGCCGGTGCAGATCTGCTCGCGCGTCCAGAAGCCGTCGGCGACGACCGTGCTCTTGACATTGTCCTTGGTAACTGACACCGGCGTGAGCAGGATCGAGGGTACGCCCTTGCTGCCGTTGTCCGTTGTCGCGCCCTGGGTGGCGCTGGCCGGGATGGAGACATTGGTCGCCAGGTCGAAGGCCAGGATAGCGGCGTCTTCGGCTTCGGGCTTGATGGCCTTGTACACGGTCATGAACTGGTCGCCGATCAGAATGCGCTGGATGGCCGCCAGCTCGGCGTCCTGGCCGGTGACCGGCGGCCAGGGGCTGACGCCAGCCGCCTTCATCGCGGCGATGGCGCCGCCAGCGGTTCCGTCATTGGCGGCGTACACGCCGTCGACCTTGTTGCCCAGCGCGGTCAGCGCTTGCTGCATCTCGTTCTGGGCCTGGTCCGGGCTCCAGTCGGGCGTGTCGAATTCGCGCGCTATCTGCACCTTGCCGTCCAGCACGCTGTGCGCCCCCTGCTTGAACAGCTTGGCGTTGTTGTCGGTCGGCGAGCCGTTGATCATCACGACCGACGCGTTCTGCTTGTTACCAAGCGCTTCCAGCAACGCCGTGCCCTGCAGGACGCCGACTCGCTGGTTATCGAATGAGATGTAATAGTCGACGTTGCTGGTGCCCGTGATCAGGCGGTCGTAGGCAACCACCGGCACGTTCTGCTGCTTGGCGCGGTCGGCAATGACCGCCGCGGCGGCGCCGTCGACGGCGTCCAGCACGAGCACGTTGGCGCCGTTGGTCAGCGCCGCCTCGGCCTGCGACTGCTGCTGGGTGGCGTCCTGGTTGGCGTTGCTGTAGATCACCTGGCAGTCAGAGCAGATCTGCTGCAGTTTGGCCTGGAACAGCGGCCGGTCTTGCGACTCGTAGCGCGTCGTCTTCGACTCGGGCAGCAGCAGCGCGATCTTCTTCCCGCCGCTGGACTGCGGCGAGGTGGGCGCTGGGAGGGTCGGCTGCTGGGCGGCGACGGCGCTCGGGCTGGCCGCCGCGGACGGGCTGGCGGCCGCGGCGGGACTCGGTTTGGCGACCGGGCTCGCGGCGCTCGCCGCTGGGCTGGCCGCGGCGGACGGGCTGGCCGCGGCGGACGGGCTCGCGGCCGCGGCCGGGCTAGCAGCCGGTGCGGTGGTTGGCTTGGCAGCCGGGGGCGCGGCCGTTGTCGGAGTAGGAGCGGCCCCTTGCGTACCGCAAGCCGTCAGAAGCAGCGCCGCGGCGCCTGACAGGGCGAGGAAACGTCGCATGGAACCTCCTGTGGGTTCGAAAGCTGACCCTCGGCAAGTGGGTGCAGGCGCCGACGCCAGCCCGAAAAAATCTCGCTGTGCGGGGTTTACCAAACCACCATTCTACGCGCGTGCGGGAATAACTGATGCCGGCCGGTTGCTTGCCCGCCCAGGCGCCGCTTCGCTGGCGTCCATGCTGAGGCAGCTCGGCGCGCCGAACTCTCATCGGAATCCAAGGTCGCACCCACGTGACTCCAAGCACGCGCGACTAGATTCATCTTCATCGCCAGCTCATGACGGTCGTCTTTCGTCATGGAACGGTGTGAGGAGAAACCGATGGCCAAGAAAATGCCCGGACGGCTGGTGGCGCTCAGCGCCTCCGCCGTCGCAACGATTTATGTCACCGGTCTGTTGTCGACCCAACGGGCCGCCGAGAGCGTGGCCGCTTCGTCGGGCGGAGACGTCACCCCGAGCTCGACCCTGACGAGCGCCGCGGCGAACGCGACCAGCACGCCCCCGGTCGTGGTTGGAGCCTCAGCCACCGCCACCGCGCCGACGGCTTCCGCCACGTCCACTCCGGCCAGCACAGCAACCCCCGTTTCGACGTCCACGGCCGCCAGCGCGAGCACGTATGCGAATGGGACCTACTCCGCCACTGGCACCTCTCGCTTCGGGAATGTGAGCGTGTCCGTCACTGTCTCCGGTGGCAAGCTCACGAACGTCCAGATCTCGAAGGTCACGACGTCATTCCCTGTTTCCAGGATCGCGTCGCTGCCGTCTCAGGTCGTTCAAAACCAGACGGCCAACGTCAACGTCGTGAGCGGCGCCACCTACAGCTCACAAGCGTTCAAGCAAGCTGTCCAGCAAGCGCTGGCGCAGGCCCTGGCCGCCAACTCGACGACGGCGGCGGGCTAACCAGGAACACATCCGCGCCATCCACCGCATCACGCCAGGAGGTTAGAGACACCATGGCCAACACCGTCCCCGGCGCTCGAGCGATTCGCACCGAGCGCGCCACTTCCCCCGCTCTGTTTGTTCGACTCCGCCAGTTCCTGCGCACCCCCAAAGGCGCGCTGCTGGCCATCTTCCTCGGCCTGTTCGCGCTCGGCGGAAGCGCGGTCGGATGGTCGATCGCGGCGCCGCACATGCTCGCGGCGGTGCTCGGCGCCAGCCTGACCGAGCTTGCGGTGCGTCGGTTCGATCGGCGCCCGGTGGCCTGGCCTTCCTCCGCAATCCTGTCGGGAACGATCGTCGGGTTCGTGCTCGGCCCAGCCACGCCACATCTGGTTGCAGCCGCGGTGGGCATCCTGGCGACGCTTGGAAAGCATCTGCTTGCGACCCAGCGCTGGCATATCTTCAACCCCGCTGCCCTGGCGCTGCTGATATCCGTGCCGCTGTTTGGCACAGGCCAGAGCTGGTGGGGCGCGCTGCCGGACCTCAGCTGGCCGTTCGTCCTGGTGCTGCTCGCGGCTGGCGCATTCATCGTGGATCGCATCAACAAATTCCCGCTGGTGCTGTCGTTCCTCGGCGTTTCGTTTGCTCTGCTGGCAGGGGTCGGCAGCATCGAGCCAACAACTGCCGCCGAGCTCTTCCGGGCGCCGTTCGTGCAGGCGACGCTGTTCCTGGCGCTGTTCATGCTGACCGACCCGCCAACTGCGCCAGCGCGCTACACCGAGCAGGTTGGCATTGGCGTGCTGGTCGCTAGCGCCAGTGTCGCGGCCCAACTGCTGGGCGCTGGCCAGACGTACCTCCTGGTAGGTCTGCTGGTCGGCAACGTAGCTCTTGCCGTTCGTCGCTGGCTGAGCCAGCGACAAACGGCACGCCCGAGCACCCAACGTTCGACCGGCCACAGTCAGCGACTCGCGCCCGTGGCCTGAGCTCTCCACAGCCGCGCAAGCGCATGGTGGATTAGAACGAATCGTATGGACCTTCAGGACCGGGTGGCCGTCGTCACCGGTGCCGCTCGCGGCATCGGTCGGGCCATCGCGGCACGCTTCGTGTCCGCGGGCGCAACCGTTGTCATTGCCGATGTGGACG
>CBJLVJ010000427.1:0-4000 GCA_966426465.1 uncultured bacterium
GCGCCATCCCATGGATCGTCCGGGGCGATCTCGCCGCTTCGCAGGCTGCTGAACAGGTTGATCACGAACAGCAGCACGGAGAAGCCCAGGCCAATCGCGCCGATGGTCGAAAGCTGGTTCAGCTCGGTCACGCCCAGGTCCGGGCCGTACGTGTACACGCGACGGGGCATGCCCAGCAGCCCGGTCCAGTGCATCGGCATGAACGTGACGTTGAAGAAGACGAAGAACGTCCAGAACTGCCAGTGGCCGAGCGTTTCGTTCATCATCCGCCCGCTCATCTTGGGGAACCAGTAGTACACGCCGCCGAGCAGGGCCATGATGCTGCCGCCGATCAGCACGTAGTGGATGTGCGCCACGATGAAGTACGTGTCGTGCTGGATCAGGTCGGCCGGCGGGGAGGCGTGCATGATGCCCGTGACGCCGCCGATGATGAACATGCTGATGAAGCCGAAGGCGTACAGCATGGGCGTCTTCCAGCTGATCGACCCGCGGAACATCGTGCCGATCCAGTTGAAGATCTTGACGCCCGTGGGCACGGCGATCAGCATCGTGCTCGAGGCGAACACCGCGTCGGCGATCGGACCCAGGCCGACCGCGAACATGTGGTGAGCCCACACGCCGAAGGCCAGGAACGCGATCGCGATCCCGGAGTAGACCATGACCGCGTAGCCGAACAGCGGCTTGCGCGAAAACACCGGGATGATCTCGGACACGATGCCCATGGCGGGCAGTATCAGGATGTACACCTCGGGGTGGCCGAAGACCCAGAACAGGTGCTGCCACAGCACCGGGTCGCCGCCGTGCGGCACGCTGTAGAAGTTCGTGTCGAAGAAGCGGTCGAACATCAGCAGGATGAGACCGACCGTGATCGACGGAAAGGCCAGCAGCAGCAGGACCATCGTGATCAGCGACATCCAGCAAAAGATCGGCAGGCGCATGAAGCCCATACCGGGTGCGCGCATGTTCAGGATGGTCACGAAGAAGTTCAGCGCCGCGGCCAGTGAGGCGACGCCGAGCACCTGCAGGCCCAGCATCCAGAAGTCGATGCCCGCGCCTGGTGAATACGGGCGCGTGGTCAGATTGGCGTAGCCGAACCAGCCTGCATCGGGCGCCCCGCCAAGCAAAAAGCTGACGTTGAGCATGATCCCGCCCAGGATGAACGCCCAGTAGCTGAAGGCGTTCAAACGCGGGAACGCCACATCGCGCGCGCCGATCTGTAGCGGAATGATGAAGTTGAAGAAGGCGGCGCCCAACGGCATGATCGCCAGAAAGATCATGGTGGTCGCGTGCATCGTGAACAGCGCGTTGAACATCTGCGCGCTGACGAGGGTGTTGTTGGGCGTCCACAGCTGCAGCCGGATCACCAGCGCTTCGAGACCGCCCAGAACGAAGAACGTGCCCGCCGAGACGCCGTACAGGATTCCGATGCGCTTGTGGTCGACCGTGGTCAGCCAGCTCCACAAACCTCTGTAGGCCGGCTCGGCCAGGGTCGGCGGCGCGACGACCATGCCCCCAGCGTGCGAAAGCGGCGCGCTCACGACAGCCATGCGGTCAGCGGCTCCTTCTAGCTTCGGTGGTCACTGAAGTGATTGTAGATAAGCGACGAGGACATCCAGCTCGTGGTCGTTCAGGCCCAGGTTCGGCATGATGGAGCCCGGCTTGATGCCGGGCGGATCCTTGAGCCACGCCCGCAGCTCCTGCGGCGTGTTCTGCAGGATGCTGCCAGCGATCACTCCGCGACTGGCCACATGTGTCAGGTTCGGCCCGACTTTGCCCTGGGCTGGGGTGCCTGCGATGGTGTGGCACGCCGCACAGCCGCGCGTCTGGAACAACTGGCCACCCTCCGCGGCGGTCGGATCGGTGGGCTGTGCGGCGGGCTGCTGCTGCGAGGTCAGCCACGCCTGAAAGTCTGATGGGCTCTCGATGACCGCACGCTCGCGCATATTGCCGTGCGAATAGCCGCACAGCTGGTAGCACTGGCCCGGAAACTCGCCGACGCTATTCGGGGTCATCCAGATGTAGTTGGTGTGGCCCGGAAACGCATCGCGCTTACCGCCCAGGGCCGGGATCCAGAACGAGTGGATCACGTCCTCGGACTTGAGCACCAGGTTGGCCGTCTGGCCGACCGGCAGGTGCAGCTCGTTGGCCGTGACCACGTTGGAATTCGGGTACTGGAACTCCCACCAGAACTGGTGGCCGATGACGTCGACGTCCATTGACGAGGGCGGTGCCGGCGCCTGGGTGCCGAAAATCACCGGGAGGGTTTCGAACAGGATGAAGCCGACGGCGATGACGGGGAGCGTCGTCCACACCACCTCGATAATCGTGCTGCCGTGGATCTGGGGCGGCAGCGGATCGCCAGAGCGACGACGGTAGCGGATCGCGGCCCAGATCAGCACGGCCTCGACCAGGACCCCGACGCCGACCCCCATAATGATGGTCAGGACAAACAGGTCGAGGCCCTGGTTGGCATAGTCCGAACGCGGGTTGAATGCCGTCTGCGGGTTGTTGGCGCCACACCCTGTCGCGAGCAGTGCCAGTCCGATCGGCCCGGCCACGCCGAGCAGCCCGCGGACGCGCCGAACAGCCTGCCACCCTTGCGTCATGTCACTCCTGACCGTTTCAATCCTCGGGCCGTGCGCTCGATTGAAATTGGACGCCAGCGGCCGCCTCGACAACCTCCGTTGAGCATAGGTACGGCTTCTCAACAGCGTCAAGCGACGGCCCTGGCTGAGCTCGCGGCAGAGGTGCTGGCGTGCCGCGCGTGTGTCCTTTCGGGGTACCTGGCGCACGCCAATCCGATCCGCCCTGGTCTGATCGACGAGCCGCGTGTGGTGCTGATCGGGCAGGCGCCCGGGCCGGTCACCGACCGCAAGGGCTACCACTTCGCCGGGCCGGCCGGCCGCTTCCTGGAGAGCTGGCTCGAGCGGGCTGGCTTTGCGCCCGGGTACTTTCGTCGCCACGTGTACCTGACCTCGCTGACTCGCTGCTTTCCAGGCAAGTCGCCCTCGGGCAACGGCGACCGTCCGCCCTCGAACGCCGAAATCGCGCTCTGCCGTGGGTTTCTGGAGCGCGAGCTGGAGCTGCTCCAGCCGACGCTGGTGCTGCTGGTCGGCAAGATGGCCATCGACGCCTTCGTCGGCCGCCGGCCGCTGGTCGACACCGTCGGCCAGGTCTTCAACCGCGACGGCCGCCTGTTCCTGCCGTTGCCTCACGCGAGCGGTGTCAGTCGCTGGCTCAACACCCCCGCCAACCGCGCGCTGCTGGACCGCGCGCTGGCCGAGCTCAGCCGCCTGAGAGTCGAGCTCGACCTCGCCTGACTACTATGGGCGCCGATGTGGATGGGGCACCGCGTCTCGGTGGTCTTTCCCGCCTACAACGAGGAGGCGGCGATTGGCGCGGCGGTCGCCGACTTCGGCAGCCTCGATGCCGTCGACGAGGTGCTCGTGGTCGACAACAACTCGCGCGACGCGACCGCCGCCAGGGCCGCCGCCGCCGGCGCGCGCGTGGTGCGCGAGCCGCGCCAGGGCTACGGCTACGCGCTGCGGCGCGGCCTGGCCGAGGCCCAGGGCGAGTACGTGGTGCTGGCCGAACCCGACGGCACGTTCATGGGCAAAGATGTCCTCAAGCTGCTCGCCTACGCCGACGACTTCGACCTGGTGCTGGGCACGCGGACGACGCGCGAGCTCATCTGGCACGGCGCCAACATGGGTTGGCAGCTGCGCTGGGGCAACTGGGTCGTGGCCAAGCTCCTGCAGGTCCTGTTCGACGGGCCATCGCTCTCGGACTGCGGCTGCACGTTGCGGCTGATTCGCCGCGCGGCCGCGGACCGTCTGTTGCCGCGCTTCACGGTCGGCGGCTCGCACTTTCTGCCCGAGATGGTGTGCCTGGCGCTGCTGCACGGCCAGCGGCTGGTCGAGGTCCCGGTCAACTACCGCGACCGCGTGGGCGAGTCGAAGATCACCGGCTCGCCCTCCACGGCGCTCCGCGTGGGCGCCCG
>CBJLVJ010000428.1:0-3992 GCA_966426465.1 uncultured bacterium
CGCGGCACAGCGGCCAGCCGACGAAAAGCTCCGCCACGCCAATGCCGTGATCGCCAACGATGGCAGCCTCGACGACCTGCGCCGTCAGATCGACGCGGCTTTCGACCAGACCGTGCGCCCCGCGCTGCGCGTCTAGCTCGCCGGACCTACCTGGTCCAGTCCAGACCGCCGTACCCGCCTTGATCGGTGAGTTTGTCGGTCGGCCCGCCCTTCGCGTCGGCGACGAACAAGGCGGCCACGCCGAAAATCACCAGCTTCGATCCGTCCGGCGAGAACGCCACGGTCGGATCGTCGTCTTTGATGTCGGCGATGCGTGTCAGGTCGCTCCCGTCCAGGTTGAGCGAGTACACGTCGGCGGGTAAGCCGTGCGCCTCGGCGACCGAGGGCTGCAACAGTGCGAGCGGGTCAAAGGCGGCCGGTGCGTTGGCCGCAGCGCCCCTGGAGCGCGGGTCGCCGCCGCAGCCACTCGGGCCCATGTTCGGCTCGCCGCTGCCGCCGAAGGCGAGCCGTTTCCCGTCGCGCGAGATACGCGGCAGGCTGAGGTACTGGAAGACCTGGTCGGAGATGAGCTCGCACCCGTCGCCGCTTTCGGTGATCGGCTTTTTCATCATGGTCTGCCCGGCGCGCGTGCTGCGCACGTAGACCAGCGTCGATTCGTCGGGCGACACCGCCGGATCGTAGGCGTTGTCGACGAGCGGCTCGGCCTGGGCGCCTTCAGCCTGGCGCACGATCGACTGCGACTCGCGCCCGTTGGCCACCCGCCGGACGGTGTAGTACACCCGCCCGCTGGGCATCCACTCGGGCGTCTCGAGCACGGTATTGGCCGCGTCCCGCTCGGCGAACAGGTGCGCATTGGAGCCGTCGGCGTTGGCCACCATCAGGTCCGCCCCGCTCGAGCGGTCGTTCGGCCGCCGCCAGAACTGGGCGAAGATCACCCGCTGCCCATCGGGCGACCACGTGGCGCCGGTCACCGCCGCGCCATTCGGCAGGTTGGTGATCTTGGTCTGCTGTCGGGTAGCCAGGTCGTAGACCCACAGGTCGCCGTCCTTCGGCCACGCCACCCGACCTTGCAGTCCCTGACCGACGTTCGACCGATTCAGCACCTGACAGCTGGTCAGCACCAGGCACGCCGCCAGGGCCGCCAGGCCGAGGCCGCGGAGCATCTCGCGTCGGGCCACGTTAGCCAGGCTTGGTGGCCCGCGGTGGGGCGGGCTGGGTGTGCGCCTCAACCTCGGCGGGGGCTTCATCTGGCGCGACTTCTTGTTCGTCGTCATCCACGGCTGGTTTGCGCCCGGCCAGCTTGACCGCCAGCCACAGCACACCAAAAGCAACCGCGGCGATGATCAGCTCATCCCAGCCGCCTGCCGCGCCGTGAACAAACAGCAGCATCCTGATAAAGGGTACCCGTTGGGCCCCGCTGGCCCAACTTTAGTCACACCCTTACAGACTGGACTTGAGCACCTTGGCCTGCTTGAGTGTCATGCCCGGCACGGCGGCCAGCTCCTCGAGCGTTGCCGCGCGGATGCCGCGCACCGAGCCGAACCGCCGCAACAGCTCGCGTTTGCGCTTCGGCCCGATGCCCTCCACCTCGTCGAGTGCCGAGCGCAACCCGGTGCGCCCCCGCACGGCGCGGTGGTACGTGATGGCGAAGCGGTGCGCCTCGTCGCGGATCCGCTGCACCAGGTACATCGCCTGTGAGGTGCGCGGCAGCAGCACCGGATCGGCCAGGGCACGACCGGTCACCCGGTCGCGGACGTACAGCTCCTCGTTTTCCTTGGCCATGCCAACGACTGGCAGCTCGGTGATCTCCATCGTGTCGAGCACTTCGAGCGCCGCGTTGAGCTGGCCCTTGCCGCCGTCGATGATGACCAGGTTGGGCATCTCCGCCCAGCCACCCTCGGGCTCCGCTTCCTGTTCGGCGGCGGCGCCGTCCTCTCGAAGAGCTTCGTCGACCACTGCGCCGTTCTCAACAGCGGCAGTTGCTACCGACGGACCAGCGGCTTCCCAGCTGCCAAGCTCGCCCGCCCGCCGCAGCTGGCCCGTCAGTGCGCGCCTGAAGCGCCGCCCGATGACCTCCTGCATGCTCAGGTAGTCGTTGTTGCCGTGCTCGTGCTTGATCTTGAAGCGGCGGTAATCCGAGCGGCGGGGCTGGCCGTTTTCAAACACGACCATGCTGGCTACCTGGTTGCTGCCCTGCACGTGCGAGACGTCATAGCACTCGATGCGGTTCGGTAGCTGGGGCAAGTCGAGCAGCTCCTGGAGCTCGACAACCGCGCCGGTCGTGCGTGCCTCATCCGCCAGCCACTGCTGGCGCAGGCGCTCGAGCACTTCACGTGCGTTGTTGGTGGCCAGCTCGATGAGCTTGCGCTTGTCGCCCGCCTGCGGCGCCGTGACGCGCACCCGTTTGCGCGAGCGGCTACCCGCTTCGGCCCGGCGGTCGGTCAACCACACCCGAATGGCCTCCATGTCGTCGATGGCCACCGGCAGCACCAGCTCGTCGGGGATGTCGGACGTCTGGCTGTAGTACTGGACAATGAACGACCAGACGATTTCGGCCTCGCTGTCGTCGCCGTGGCCGTCGAGCACGAAATGCTCGCGGCCGATCAGCCGCCCGCCTCTGATCAGGAAGACCTGCACGGCCGAGTATGGCCCTTCGTGGTGCACGCCGATCACGTCTTCGTCGGCAATCGACGAGTAGACGATCTGCTGCTGGGTGACCACGCGTTCGGCGGCTCGTATTCGATCGCGCAGGTCGGCCGCGCGCTCGAACTCGAGCGCTTCGGCGGCCGATTCCATCTCGTGCCGCATATCGGCGAGCACGCTGTCGGACTTACCGTCCAGAAAACCGACCATCTGGTCGACGATCTGGCGGTAATCCTCGTTGTCGATCGCGCCGATGCAAGGCGCAGGACACCGCTTGATGTGGTAGTAGAGGCAGGCGCGTGGATCGTTGCCCGTAATGACCCGATTGCACAGGATGTGCGGAAACAGCCGGTTGATCGTGTCCAGTGTTTGCCGAACTGATGTCGCATCGGTAAACGGTCCGAAGTAGCGTGCGCCGTCGCGCTGCATCTTGCGCGCGACCATCGTTTTCGGCCACGGGTCCTGGACGTTGATACGAATGTACGGGTAGTGTTTGTCGTCGCGGAGCTTGACGTTGTAGCGCGGTCGTTCGTGCCGCACCAGGTCGGCTTCGAAGTGCAGCGCCTGGGTGGGAGTTTCGGCCAGCAGGTACTGGATGTCGGCGATCTCGGTGACCATCTGGCGCTTGTGCGGCTCGAGCGTCGCGGTCTTGAGGAAGTACGAGCGCACCCTGCTGCGCAGCGACTTCGCCTTACCGACGTACAGCAGTGCCCCCCTGGCGTCGTAGAACTTGTAGACGCCGGGCTGATCGGGCAGCGCGGCTAGCTGCTGAGCAATCGGCAGGCTCGTCTGGAGCATCGCGCGTAAATTGTAGGAACATGGTGCCAACCACCACGCCGAGATTGCTGGGTGAGCTCGTGGCCGAGACCGATGGCGCACAACTCGTCGCAGGTGATCCAGCCACGCCCATCGGCGGGGTGACGCAGGACACCCGTCGACTGGAGCCGGGCGATCTGTTCGTGGCCGTGCCGGGTCTCGAGCGGGACGGGCTCGATTTCGTGCCGCGGGCGATCGCCGCTGGCGCGGCCGCCGTCGCCGCCGAGCGACCACTCGAAGGCGTCGCTCCACTGGTCCTCGTCTCGAACGCTCGGCGCGCGCTGGCCGACTTGGCGGCCGCCTGTTACGGCCACCCCTCGCAAGCCCTGCCCGTCGTAGGCGTGACCGGCACCGACGGCAAGACCTCGACGACGCACCTGCTGGCGTCGATCCTGGAGGCGCACGGCCTCAAAACAGGTTGGCTGACGACGGTGAATACCAAGCTCGGCGACGTGCTGCGGGCCAACGCCGCCGAGCACACCACGCCCGAGGCGCCGATCGTCCAGCGCACACTGGCCGAAATGCGGCAGGCG
>CBJLVJ010000429.1:0-3976 GCA_966426465.1 uncultured bacterium
TCGATGCGCGCCTCGAGCTCGTCCAGATCAAATGGCTTGGCGACGAAATCGTCCGCGCCCAGCTTCAAGCCGAGCACGCGGTCGACCTGCTGCTGCCGCGCGCTGCAGATGATGATCGGCGCTCGGGTGAGGGTCTTGAGCGCGGTTGTCAGCACCAGGCCATCGGTATCGGGCAGCATCAGGTCGAGCAGGATCAGGTCGGGCCGAATATGCTCGACGATCGAGCGGGCTTCGCTTCCGGTGTCGACGGCAGTGACCCGGTAGCCGCTGCTCTCGAGCGCTTTGGTCAGCGAGCGCGACGTATCCAGGTCGTCTTCCACCAGCAGAATCGTGTCGGCCACTAGTCGTCCCTCCTGCGCGGCGACAGGCAAATTCGCTCTCTCGAGTAACAATTCGTAACACCCCCGGAGTGCCGGCGCCAATACCCCAGCGATAGGGACTGGTCGGCCGCTAGTTGTGGATACGTCGTGCGATTTCGATCAGATCACGATTGTGATCCGATCAATTGATGCGGTGACAGCTCGCGCTCGGCGGGCTTCACAGGATCGTTAACGCAACACAATCCGCTTTCTGTGCCGCGTCGGTACGTTAGTACTGGCCTGCTCAGTACGTCTGGTGCCCCACATCACCCCACTTGGGGGAGTCCCAAGGCGCCATCAAGCGACGATAGTCGAGCAGGTCACGTTTCCATAACACGTGGCCCGGAAGATACACGCTGGGAGGAACCTATGCGGTTCTTTGCGAGTTGGTGGGAGCGATTTCCCAAAAGTCAGGCAGCCGCGCTTCTCGCTGTCGCCGTCGTACTTGGCATGACGAAGCATGTGCCCGGTATCGCTCACCTGTTCAACCCGGCTGGCTTCGGCTGGGTCTGAGTCCGCTCGAGACTCGGCCATACCTGACCCGGCCGTTCGGCGCTGCGAGTAGTCCCGACCGCTATGCGTCCCGCCCTCAAGCGCTACATCGCGCTGGTCTGCGTCGTGGCGGCGATGCTGCTTGGGCACGATCTGAGCGTCGCCTCAGGCTGGCCACACGCGTGGTCACCCAGCGTTGCGCTCGCGCTCATCCTGCTGGCCGCCGTCGGCGATCAGCTGCAGTTCGAGGTGCGGCGGGGCTGGTACACCAATGCGAGCGCGGTAGCCCATGTCGCGGCGGCGTTCCTGCTGCCACCCGGCCTCGCCATAGCGATCGCCGCGTTTGGCGTGCTCGTCCGCACGCTGCGCCACCCGCTGGCGTGGCACAAAGCGGCCTTCAATATGGCCAGTATTGGCCTGGCTGTCGGCGGCGCCGCACACGTCGCCAGCCGCTTCGGTGGTCCTGAACGGGTGGCGCCCGGCGGGACCTGGACTGATCTGCTGGTGGCCCTGGTGGCGAGCTGCACCTACTGCGCCGCGTCGGCGGGACTGGTCGTGGTGGTGGTCGCGCTGGACAGACGCCGATCGATCTGGGACGTCATGCGCGGCAACCTCGCTGTCCAGGCGATGGGCGAGGTCGGACTCGGCCTGGTCGGGGCGATGCTGGCAGCGATGCTCATGTCCGCCCCGAACTGGGCGCCGATGCTGCTGGTGCCGGCGGGCTTGCTCTATTTCGCCAAAGAATCGATGGATCATGCCGACCGCAGGTCGCGCAGCATGGCTGTCACCAGCGCAGTTGGACGGGCGGTGGTCGGCACACTCGATCCCGAACGCGCCTTCCAGGCCATTGCCGATGGCGCCGTGCTGGAAGGCCTGAAGCTGGACGGGCTGGCGCTGGTGCCAACGGGCTCGCCAACCGCCTTTCGCGAGCACGTTGTCTGCGACGTCGACCTGCCGACGCTGCGGGCAGCAATCGTCGACCAGCTGAACCAGGAGCCACGCCAGATCGACCTGCACACCGGGCCAGGCAGAGCCGCGCCGCCGTGGGTCCCCGACGACGCGGTGAACATGCGCCTGGCGCTGGCGGCGATCCCATTTGGCGCTGGTTCCGGCCGCCCGGTTGGTGGCCTGATCGCGTGGCGCGAGCCGCGCGCGGGCATGCCCGCGTTTTTCGACCACGCGGAAATGCTGGTGCTGAAGACGCTCGCCGACTACGCCGCGGTCACCCTGGAGACCGCCCGGCTGGCCAGCGAAACGGCGCGGCTGCACCACGAAGCAGGGCAGAGCGAGGCGCGGCGCGAGATGGAGTCGTTGCGCGAGGTGGCGCGTCTGAAGGACGAGTTCCTCGGGCAGGTGTCGCACGAGCTGCGCACGCCGCTCACCATCATTCACGGCTACTCGGAGCTCATGCTGGATGGCTTGCTCGACGAGCCAGGTTCGATCCGCCAGAGCGCCGATGAGATTCACACCAGCTCGGCGCTGATGCTGCGCCTGGTCGACGACCTGCTCGACACGTCCCGGCTGGACGCCGGCCGCATCGAGCTTCTGACCGAAAGGGTCGACCTTGGCGGCTGGTTGGCGCGCGTGGCCTGCGCCTTTGGCCAGGCGAATCCGTCACACCGCGTGGTGGCCCAGGTGCCGCCGCGCCTGCCGGCGGTGCGCGCCGATCTGGATCGGCTCGGACAGGTCATGAACAACCTGATGTCGAACGCGGTGCGCTACTCGGGCGCGGGTTCACAGATCCGCATCGACGCGGTGGTGGTCGGCCAGCAGGTCGAAGTGCGCGTCGTCGACCACGGCTCGGGCATCGCCGCACAGGACTGCGAGCGGATCTTCGAGAAGTTCTATCGGGGCCAGCACGGCGCGACGCTCGCCGTGCGGGGCACTGGGCTGGGGCTGGCCGTGGCCCGCCAGCTGGTCGAGGCGCACGGCGGCAGTATTGGCGTCCGCAGCCAGGTTGGCCAGGGGTCCACCTTCTGGGTGCGCCTGCCGATCGCCACCGACACTGACGCGGTCAGTCCGGGTGCGGGCCGCTTAGTCTCAGAAACCGCATTACCCATCAATTCGGCGCGGGCCGCTTAGTCCTTAAGTCCTAGAAGCGGCATCACCCCGATCAATCCGGCGCGGGGTGGGTGATGGGATCAGCCTGCGCTGGTTTGGGCACCGCGCGTCCGCCTGAGCCGAGATGCAGGAAGTTGCCGACTACCGTCGGCACGTCGCGGCTGGCCCGCCGCAGGTGGCGCAGGATTGGCTCACCGTGCGAGTGATACACGGCCGCCGTGGGTTGGTACGCGATCAGGTACCCGCGCTCCTGCATGGTGCGCACCCAGGCGATGTCTTCGGCGCCGCCGACGTTCTCGTCGAAGGGGTGCTCGAGCCACAGCGCCCTGCGGAACGCGCCATTGGCATTGGAAAAGAGCGGGCGGCGGTCGAGCAGCCGCGGCGTGTCGCTCAGCACGCCGGTCAGTCGCATCCCGATCAGCTCGAGCACGGTCGCGTTCGGACGGGGCAGCTGGCGGCCGTACACACCAGCCACGCGGGCACGCGTGAACGGCTCGACCAGATGCTGCAACCAGGTTGGATCGGATGGCAGCGAGTGCGCGCTGAGTGTGGCGACAATCTCGGCGTCGACGCTGGCCACGCCCAGGTTGAGCGCATAGCCGTAGGTGAACTCGTCGGGTCGGATCTGGATCAGCGTGGTCGGAAACGAGCGGACGATGTCCTGGGTGCCGTCAGTCGAGCCCGAATCGACCACGACCACCTGCCGCGGCGGCAGTGCCTCAGGATCAAAGACGGCCTCCAGCGTCTCGCCGATGAAGCGCGCCTCGTTCTTGGCGCGAATGACCACCGAAACGCTCGGCAAAACGCTCAGGATCCTCTCCCTCCGTCCCCAGAAGGCGCGGGACGCGCTCGGGGCAGGATTCTACGCGCCGGCGCTGCTCAGTATGGTGGCAGCAGGCGAGAACTGACGCCCGCCGCGGCTAGAACTCACGCCGCGGCTAGAACTCGGCGCCCAGCGGCCACACCTCGAACCCGCCTCGGCTACAGCTCGTACCCGCAGCGGCTACAATGAGTGGCGCTCACACGCGCAGGCGCACGCCCGCCGGGTGCCACACCGGGTCGCG
>CBJLVJ010000430.1:0-3975 GCA_966426465.1 uncultured bacterium
GGGCGAGATCCAGGCCTCGGTCAGTCTTCAGGTTGAGCGCCACGCTGCGCTTGCCATCGTTGAAGTAGTTGAAGATGCCGGCGCGCTCGATGCCCGGCTGATTGTCCTTGAAGGGCGGGTAGTGGGCGCGGAACCCGTCCAGCCTGCGGCGCGATTCGATGCGGATGACGTCGGCGCCGTAGTTCGCGAGGTATTTGCCCACCACCGGCCCGGCGGCATAGCCACCCAGCTCGACCACCCGCGTGCCCGCCAGCGCGAGGCTCACACGACTCCGGCCGACCGCAGTGTGGTGATCTCGTCCAGGCCCAGGCCGAGCTCGCGGCCGAGCACGTCGAGGTTGTGCTCGCCGACGCACGGCGCCGTCCGGCGCACCGACGGCCGCTCGCCATCGAACAGCGCGAACGACCCGGTCGCGCACAGCTCGCCGTCCCAGGGCGTCTCAACCGGCTGCCAGAAGCCGCGCGCGGCAAGCTGCTGGTCGCAGGCCAGGTCTTCGACGGTCGCTAACGGGTAGCCGAGCATGCCGCGGGTGGTCACGCCGCTGAAGAATTCGGCCCTGGACAGGCTCAGGAAAAACGGCGCAATAGCCGCTTCCAGGGCATCCACCAGGTGCTGAGAGGCCGTGGCAACGTCGAACTGCTCCCAGTCCAGGTCGGCCAACAGCGCGGGCGCACCCTCGGGCAGGGCCTCGTTCATCCACTGGACGAGGGCGCGGCCGGTCCGGCGGCCTGCGTCGCCACCGTACAGCGCGAAGGTGATGTAGCCGTCGCGGCAGGGCCAGATGTTGCGGAAGCGGGCGCCGGTCACGCTGCGACCGACCAGGTAGGGGCCCGAGCGGTGCTGTTCTTCGCCCAGCAAATCCCAGAAGATCGGCGCCTGCGAGGTCGCCGTGAGCATGCCCGCCTGCGCCGCCACGTCGACGTGCTGGCCTCGACCGGTCTGCTCGCGCGCGAGGACGACCATCAGCACGCCTGCGGCGCAGAACATGCCGGTTCAGTTGGGGGATGGGGGCACGGTGGTGCGAACCGGCGGGCGACCCGGCTCGCCGGAGAGCCACAGGCTGCCGCTGCTGGCGGTGATCTCCAGGTCGGACGCCGCGCACTCGGCCAGCGGCCCGTGGATGCCGTAGGGCGTGAGCGTGGCGAGAATCAGCCGCGGGTTGACCTGCGCCAGCTCGACATAATCCAGGCGCTCGCGGCCAACGGGCGTTTCGATCACGGCGTCGGCCACGCGCACCAGCCTCAGAAACAGCTCCCGCCCGGTGGCCGAGGCGAGATCGAGCGTGATGGCGCGCTTGTTGACGTTGGCCGCAAACCAGGTCAGGCTCCGGTCGGCGTCAGGTACGTCGCGCGCGAACGGCGGCTCGCGCCGCGCCGTCTCGCCGTCCGGCGGCTCGATCTTGACCACGTCCGCCCCGAGATCGGCCAGGATACGCGCGCACAGGGAGCCCGACCCGTCGGCCAGGTCCAGCACCCGCAGGTCGCCGAGCAGGCTCAACGGCCGGTCCGCGCCAGGACTTCGACCCACCCCTTCATCAGCGCCTTGCCGCGTTCGATGTCGCCCTGGCTGAACCAGCGGCTCAAATCGACGCGATCGATCGGGTACAGCGGCCGCGCGAAGTCGGACTCGTAGCCGAAGGGCAGCGTGGCATCAATACCCATGCCGCCTTCGAAGCGCGTGTTGGACGCGGTCCACTCCTTGTCGCCCGCGGTCATCCGCTCCTGGGGCTGGAACGTCTGGCCGATCCCGCCCGGAATGGGATTGAGGATGTCGGTGTGCGGGTTCACGCGCGTCGTGAGCGCCCACATGATCTCGTCCATGCTGTACAGGTCGATGTCCGTGTCGACCGCGATGGCCAGCCGCATGCCCTGGCTGCACGACAGGATGGCGCCCAGGAAGTTGCGCTGCCAGCCCTCTTCGATCCTGTTGCGCTTCTTGACCTGGATGATGCAGCCGCCCCAGTCGGTCATCGCGTAGGGGATGTTGACGTCCTGGATGATGCCCGGCTGAAGCCGCTCGCACAGCTCGAAGATGGCCGACTCGCGCACGGTCGTATCGATATTGGAGTCGTCCGCCATGTGCACGCCCAGGGCGTAGATCAGCGGCTTCTCTGCCCGATTGCGCATGGTGATGCCGGTCACGTGGAACGTGGGCGCCTTGTACGCCTTGCCCATGTAGCCGGCCCATTCAGGATGGAAGGGGTACTTGCCCTGGCGGTCGGCCGCCTCGGCTTCGGCCGTCTCGTAGCGCTTGTCGCGCGGGTAGAGATAGCCCTCGAGCACGTACTCGCAGTCCGCCACGGCCCACGCGTCGACGGTGCGCGCCTTGACCAGGCGCACGGGAAAGCCCTGCACCGCGCCGGCCGCGCCAAGCTCGTCTGCGCCTCGCGGCAGCACAACGTAATCGAACCCGCCGCCGGCGATCAGCGTGCACGCCGCCGGCAGACCGAAGCACATGGTCAGCGGAATCGGCTCGGCATCGTGGTAGTGCTCGGTGATGATCTGCCACATGTGCGAGCCAGGCGCCGACTGGAATGTGCCCACGTCGCCCCACCGAAAATTCATGCGGTTGTAGCCAATGTGGCTGCCGCCGTGGAAGTACGGGCCATACACCACGCTGTTGCCGCTGCCCACTGTGAGCTCACTCTCCTGAGCCGTGTGGCGGATGGCCATGATGATCTCGTTGACGTCCAGCTCGCCGGTCAGAACTTCCTGCTGACAGGGCGCATCCCGCTGATCGATCTCGACCGGCCGGATCGGGTGTGTCAGCGCGTAGGCGAGTTTCCGCGTGCGGTCCTGAGAGCTGTCCCAGCCGAACAGGCGCTCGATGATGCCGTAGTTGGCGAAAAGATTCGTGAGCGCGCGCACGTGGGGGTAGCCGCGCACGGTGTTGAAGACGATGGGATAGCTTCCGTCGAGGCCCTTCTGGATACCGGTGAGCTCCAGGTCTGGATTCACCTCGACGTCCGTTTCGAGCAGCAGACCGTGGTCGCGCAGCCAGTCGACGGTGGACGGAAGGGAGGTCAGATCGGGGGTGCCGACGTCACGGCCGTTGCGCGCGGTCTCCTGCGCGCGAGCAGCCGACTCGGTAATGGCCATAGGGGCCATGATACGTCCGAGCCCAGGTTTGGATCGATGTTCAGACCAAGGAACTCATAAGGCCCGCCGAGAGCCACGCCCACGTCTCACCGACGATCACGCGCGGCTTGCGGCGCAGGTCTGCGGGAGTGCGTGAGCCGCTGAGAAACAGCGCCGTGCGCAGCTCGAGCAGCCACTGCTGGAACCATGTCTCGAGGGCCGCTTCGCCTTCGAGCGCCGCCTGCAGCAGCGGCCGGGCGACGCCCACCGCCGTGGCGCCCAGCGCGAGCGCCTTGGCTGCGTCGAGGCCCGAGCGCACCCCGCCAGTTGCAATCATGGGCAGGCCCGCGTCGGCCGCGGCCAGGATCGCAAGGGCCGTGGGTGTGCCCCAATCGCGCAGCACCTCGCCCAATCGTTGACCTCGGGCGTCACCCTTTTCGGCTGCGCGCAGCCCTTCGATGGCTGCGAAGCTGGTTCCACCCACGCCGCCCACGTCGAGCGCGCTGACGCCCAGGTCGCGCAACCGTAGCGCCGCCGAACGGGACAACCCCGCGCCCGTCTCCTTGGCCAGCACCGGAACGCCAAGCTCCTCGACGATGCACCTGAGCGCCGCGGCTGCGCCGCTCGCGCGCCGGTCGCCCTCGGGCTGGATGCTTTCCTCGAGCGTATTGAGGTGGACCGCCAGCGCGTCCGCGTGCAGCATCTCGACCGCCCGCCGCGCGTCGTCGAGTCCGAGGGCAGGCCCGCTGTCCTGGACGATCAGCTGGCTGGCGCCGATGTTCGCGATGATCACCGCATTGGGCGCTTGCTCGCGGACCACTGAATAGGTGTGCGCGAGCTGCGGGTTGCGCAGCGCCGCGCGCTGACTACCCACGCCCATGGCCAGCCCGTGCCGCTC
>CBJLVJ010000431.1:0-3974 GCA_966426465.1 uncultured bacterium
AGCAGCAGGATCACGACCCAGGCGGTAAAGATCGAGTTGGTGACGGGTACGCCCAGGATGTGAAACAGCACCTCGGCCGGCGGCTGCGGGGCAGACGTCGACGACGCCTCGGCGCCTGTTTGCGCGAACAAACCAGAGCTAGCTAACAGGTGCTGCATCGGTCGGTGTGTCGAGTTGTGATGCGGTTATCTCGCATGCTTCATCCATCGGGTTTGCCATCGTCGGCTGCTCGCGCTGACTCCGTTGTCTGCGCGTACCTGTCGGACTGTGTTTTGCGCAACAGCGCGCGGTAGAGACGGACGGTATTCATCGCCGAACCTACCAGTCCGAGCAGGACGCCTATAAGGGTGAAGAGGATGCCGGTGCTGAGGCGACCGTCGAGCCACTGCCCTGCGAAGTACCCCAGCACGACAGACACCGCGAGGGTAATGCCGAACTGGGACGCCACAGCGAGCGCCTCAAGCGTCGTAACGGTGGGCCCTGTGCCCTTCGCCATGCCCTTCCGTGCCGCGGCACTACCAGTCTATCAGAACGCTTCGCGGAGTGACGCTGGCCGCGTTGCCGGGCCGCGTTACTAGGCGGCGTTGATGTCGGCCATGTCGGCGGTCAGCCGATAGCCCATGCTGCGCACCGCGACAATGGACGGGCCGGGCACGTGGCCCTGCGACAGTTTGATGCGCAGTCGGCGCACGTGGACGTCGATGGTCCGCCCGTTGCTCGCGTCGGCATATCCCCACACTTCGCGCGCGAGCTGCTCGCGCGACAGGATCTCCTCGGCGTGTGCGGCGAGCACCGTCAGCAGGCGAAACTCGGTCGGCGTCAGCGACAGCGGTTCGCCACCAAGCGTCGCCCGCCGCCGACCCGCTTCCACCGTCAGCTGGCCAACTCTGACCTCACCGTAGCGCGTCGCAGGATTGCGTCCCGACGTGTGGCTGTGGGCCGCGTAGCTCGAAGCGCGGCGCAGCACAGCCTCGATGCGCGCCAGCAGATCCTCCAGGTCGTATGGCTTCCTCACGAAATCGTCGGCGCCCAGCTTCAGCGCCAGAACCGGGTCGCTGCGCCGCGAGGTTCCGCTGCAGACGATGATCGGGACGTCTGCGTGTGATTTGAGCACGCTGCACAGGACGAGTCCGTCGACGTCGGGCAACATCAGGTCGAGCATGATCAGGTCGGGCCGGGCGCGGTCGAACTGCGCGCGCGCATCCCGCCCGTCGACAGCGTGCCAGACGCGGTAGTCGGCGTACTCGAGCGACTCGACGAGCCCGCGCGCTACCTCAGGGTCATCCTCGATGAGCAACAGCGACGCTCGAGCTGGCCGGGTACCAGGCATGCCTGTTTCTTCACGGCAGTGTAACTCTTTTGTTACGCCGTGCCGAATTGTCTGTCGCCTGCGTCACCCAGCCCCGGGACGATGTAGCCGATGTCGTTGAGCCGCTCGTCTACCGCGCCAACGTGGATCGGCACGTCAGGATGTGCCTCACTCAGACGCTGGATACCTTCGGGGGCGGCGATCAGTCCCAGGTATTTGATGCGCTCGCAGCCCCACCGCTTGAGGATGTCCACGCTGGTCACGGCCGTTCCGCCGGTGGCCAGCATCGGGTCGAGCACGATCGACAACTGGACGCGGTTGGGCGTGGGCAGGCGGTTGTAGTACTCAACCGGATGGAGCGTGCGCTCGTCGCGGTACAGGCCGATGTGCCACACCTGAGCCGTGGGGATCATTTCGAGCACGCCCTCGACCATGCCCAGCCCGGCGCGCAGGATTGGCACCAGGCCGATCTTGGTGCGCAGGCGCTGGCCCTGGGCAGTGCCCATCGGCGTTGGCACTGCCTCGTCGACCAGGTCCAGGTCGCGGGTCGCTTCGTAACACAACAGCATCGATAGCTCGCGCACGAGCTCGCGGAATTTCTTGGGCTCCGTGTCGACGTGGCGCAGCAAGGCCATCTTGTGACGTACCAGAGGGTGCTCGGACGCAAATAGCATTGGCGGACTACAGGTCGCGTGCGAAGGCGAGGGCGCTGACGCGGCGGGCGCCGGCTTCGGCCAGTGTATCGGCGCACGCGGAGATGGTCGCTCCGGTGGTGACGACGTCGTCGACCAGGAGGACGCGCTGGCCCTCGACGTCGGCCGGCCTGCTACAGGTAAACGCCCCGCTGGCGTTGACCAGCCGGCGCGAGGCTGTCAGCGTGCTCTGGGCGGGTCGATCCTGGCGGGTGAGCGCCTCGGCGACCATGACGCCACGAACCGACGCCTCCACTTCGTGTGCAAGGAGCGTCGCCTGGTTGAAGCCGCGTTGCCGCAGGCGGCTCGGCGCGAGCGGGACGGGCACCACCAGGTCCGCTTGAAGTGGTCGCCTGGCGAGCGCTTCGCGCAGGAACTCGCCCATCACTGGCGCCAGGTAGCGGCCCGACCTGAACTTGAGCGTGAGAACCGCCGAGCGCGCGGCGCCGTCGTAGCTGAACGGAGCACGGACACTGGTCAGCACCGCCGACAGGGAGCGGCAGCCGCGACACCGGCCGCGCGCACCGCGGAGCGATGCGCAGCGCGAGCAGACCCCGCCTGGCAGATACGGCAGCCCAGCTCGACACGCCTGGCACACGGCGGTGCCTCGGCGGCCGCAGCCCAGGCAGCGTGGCGGAAAGACGATCTCGGCAACCAGGCGCAACGCGTCTGCGAGTGCCGCCACGCTCGACTTTACCGGGCCGCTTCAGTCCTCGATGATGATTTCGTCGCCGACCTGAGTGGTCGTCGCGGCCCCGACGGGGAGCTCGATGGCGCGCTTGGCGCCCACGAACAGCGGGCCGAACCGCCAGGGCTTGATGCCGCGCAGCACGTGCGTCACATGGTCGTCTTTGTCGATGTGCAGCACGTCCAGCGGCATGCGCATGAACCACATGTGAATGCCGCCACCCGGCTGCAGCACCAGGCCACCGCCGGCCGGTAGCTCGCGCCGACCCATCAATCCCCAGAAGCGAGACCAGTACGAATCGGCCAGCTCTGCGCGCTCAGCGAGAACCTCACCGCGCGTGCGGTTGACCACGCGTACCGTGCGCATCAGGGCTGGTAGGTCAGGACCTGAAACGTGAGCCCGTCCGGACTGGGCAGCGTTTCGGTCAGGCTGAAGTGCTGCGTGAAAGCGCGCTCCGCGTCGGCTGGAAACAGGTTGAAGGCGGTCACCACGCGAGCAAAGCGCCCGCGTGCGAGCGCCTCCACCAGCGGCTCGCTGCGCCATCGGCCTTGTAGCTGCTCGGCGCGCAGGTCGATCGGCTGCAGGTAAACGGGCCGACCGTTGCGCAGCGCGAAGCCAGCCGGCTCCGCGATGACCTCACCGGGCTCGGACCGTACCAGCTCGTCAAGGTGGGCGCCAATCGCGGCGTCCGCGGCCGTCGGCGTGCGGCCGAGCGCGCTCTCGGCCAGGTAGCTCGTGCCGAACGCGTTCGGCCAGTGTGCCAGCAGCGCGAGCTGGGCGACCGCCAGCATCGGGCCGGCGACGGCCGACTGAGCCGGCAGCGCGCGCCAGGCGAACGGAAGCGCCAGCGCCAGGGCGAGCAGCGGCTCGATCAGGTAGTTGACGCTGCTGCCGCCGTTGCCCGCGCTCAGTGCCGCGAGCAGTGAGATCGGCAGGTACAGCGCCACCGGCGAGGGCCTGCCGCCCAGCGCTCTGCGCAGCCACCACAGGCCCGCGATCACGGCAATCAGGTGCAGGAACACGAACGTGCCGACGTAGATTGCGCTGCGCAGCGGCATGATCGGGTTGCTGGCGTTGCCAAGCAGAACGTGGCGGGCGAACTCTCCGCCGGTTGTCTGGTTAAGCACGACCAGCACGATGGCGCTGGGCAGCCCGAGCACGCCGAAGAACGCCGCGCCCATGCGCCAGGAGCGGAGCGTGAACGCCAGGCCAACCGCGACGGCGGCCGTGACGGTGGTCTGCTTGGTCCAGATCGCCAGGCCGCACAGCACCGCCGCGCAGACGA
>CBJLVJ010000432.1:0-3967 GCA_966426465.1 uncultured bacterium
TCTTCATACGCGTGCTCAGTCGGGAGTCCCTCCTGACGCGCGGGGTCATCCTTGTCCGCTGCGATGAGCTCGACCAGGCCGAAAGAAACCGCACGCATGCCCTGACGACACTCATCGACCGCGGTCGAGAACCGTTGATCGTCAGCGTACGTGACCGACGCCACGGGCCACACCGCGCCTGTGTGTCATTCGACGTGAGCCGCCCGCCACGCATCGAACAACGCACGATGTGGGCGCGTGTGCTGAATGGGGCGACCCAGCAACCCGGCCTTGATCTCGACGTACTGGTCGGCCAGTTCAATCTGAGCGCGGCTGCCATTGCATCCGTCGGCGCCGAGATTGCAGCGCCCATTGAAACCGTCGCACCAGACCACATCACGCGTGTGGTCTGGGATGCCTGCCGAAGCCAGGCGCGTCCCCGCCTGGAGGATCTTGCCCAACGCATTGACGCGGTTGCCGGCTGGGACGACCTGGTGTTACCTGAGCCGCAGCGGCAGATCCTGCGGGATATTGCCGTGCACGTCCGCAACCGCGTGCGGGTGTACGAAACGTGGGGTTTCGAGACGCGCGGTTCACGCGGGCTGGGCATCAGTGCGCTGTTTGCCGGCACCAGCGGCACCGGCAAAACCATGGCCGCCGAAGTGCTCGCGCGTGAGCTGCACCTGGACCTGTTCCGAATCGATCTTTCGTCGGTCGTCAGCAAGTACATCGGCGAGACGGAAAAGAACCTGCGGCGTGTCTTTGACGCGGCCGAGGACGGCGGCGCGATCCTGCTGTTCGACGAGGCCGATGCCCTGTTCGGAAAACGCAGCGAAGTGAAAGACAGCCATGACCGGTACGCGAACATTGAGGTTGGCTACCTGCTGCAGCGTATGGAGGCATACCGCGGACTGGCTATTCTCACCACAAACCTCAAGAGTGCGCTCGACTCGGCCTTCTTGCGTCGCATCCGCTTCATCGTCCAGTTCCCCTTTCCAGACACCGCGCAGCGAGCCGAAATCTGGCGACGAGTATTTCCATCCGCCACGCCGACCGCGGATCTGGCGGCCAGCGCGCTGGCGCAGCTAAACGTGGCGGGTGGCAATATCCGCAACATCGCATTGAATGCCGCGTTCCTGGCCGCGGACTCCGACGAACCGGTCCAGATGCGGCACGTACTGAGCGCTGCGCGCGCCGAATACGCCAAGCTCGACAAAGTGTTGAGCGATATCGAAATAGCTGGATGGGTGCATTGAAGTGGCCGAATTCGTCATAAAGAACGGCGACATGCTGCAGGTCACGGTTCCACCGCCCGCCCTGGTGCCACCGCTCGTGGCACCCGTGCCGCTCATCGGGACGGGCACGACCGTGCTCGTCAATCACCAACCAATCTGTCTCGAAGGGGATGAGCTACCACCGGTGCTGCGCGTTCCGCTGCCGTATACCGCACCGCCGTTCGTGACCCCAGGCGTCGGCACGCTCACGGTGACCCTGAGTCCGGCCAACAAGACGCTGCGTACGTCGGTCAGTGGTCGCTCCGCTCTGCTGAAAGGCGCCACGTTCATGGCCACCTTCACGGTGACGCTGCCGGCGATGCAGCCAACGCCGGTCGGACCTATCCCGGATCCAGTCGTGACCAAGCCATGTACGGCTCAATTCATCACAACGACGGTCGACACGCAAGCGAGCTGAACGAACTATCGAGTGGCTGCGATCAGGGGGTCGCCAGCTCCCTCAGTCGCGCCTGCATCTGGTTGCACGCCGCCACGGCGTCCTGGACCAGGGCGACGGTAGCGGCAAGCTCGTGTGCGATGTCGGCCAGTCTGGAGGAGCCGGTTGGACTCGGCACCGGCGTCGGCGCGCTGGCATGCTGGTGTTGGCTGGCCAGGATCCTGGCCAGCAAGGCCTGCGTCTCACGCGCTGGCGCCACGGCCAGCTCGCGCCGGAGCAGGTCTTCGCACTGGCGGTACTGGCGTAAGGCGGCCGCGGGTTGGCCGGCGCTCAGATACAGCTCGATGAGCTCGCGGTGGACCTCCTCGCGCAGCGAGTCGCAGGCGAGAAGGCGACGCGCGTACTGGATCGCGCTCTCGTGCTCGCCGCGTCTGGCGTGATACGTCACCAAGCGGCCGAGTGCGCCCAGGTACAGGCACCGCAGCCGCTCGCGCTCCAGGTCGCACCAGTCCTCGTAGCAGTCGGCGAGCAGGTCGCCCGTGTAGAACGAGACGGCCTGCGTCTCCAGCGCGGCCCGCGCCTGGGGTGTCTCGGCACGTTCGGCGAGGCTGCAGCGGCTCTCGAATTCAGCGACATCCACCCACACGTCGGCGGTGGAGCTCATGCCGATTTCCTGGGCCGTCACGCGCAGATAGCCGCGACCGCGTTCGCCGTCGCGCGCAGCCAGGACTCCGTTCAGACGCCACAGGGCCGTGTTCAGCGAGTGGCGAGCCTTTTCGTCGTCGAAGTCGCCCCAGAACAAGCCTGCCAGGTGTTCGCGTGAGAACGTGGTGTGCCGGTTCAGGGCGAGGTAGGCGAGCAGATCGCGCACCTTTCGACTCGGAAAGCGGGGCAGGCTCTGACCATCCCGTTCCAGCGCGAATGAACCGAAGAGTCTGATCCGAAGGGTGCTCACGCGCGGGTCTCTCCTGTCAGCGGCACACGGCCGTGATGATGGGCGTCGTCTCGCATCAGCGAGGCTCGGCTTTGAAGGTAAGTACCGTTTCGCCGATGCTGATCCGGTCGTTATTGGCCAACTGACGGCGGGTGACGGGCTCGCCGTTGACCTGGGTGCCATTCAGGCTGCGCATGTCCTCGAGCCAGAACGTCCCGTTCTCGCGCAGAATGCGGCAGTGACGGCGCGAGGCGAGCGGATCGTCGATCGGCACCTGCGTGGTTTCATCGCGCCCGAGCATCGCCTCCGGCTCGTCGATGACGACTTCGCGCTGCTCGCCGTTGCGTGCGATCAGGAGTCGGGCGCGCGGTGTTCCGGGTCCAGGCCCGCCGCGAACGAAGGTCAGGTCGCCGGCTGGCACCTCGCCAACCACCTCGGTCATGTCGGAGTGCGCGCGTATGGCGGACTGGGTCGTCCCCGCCTGGGTCGGGGCGGACCTTGCGCGGGGCCTGGCCAGGAACCACGCGGCGATGCCCGCGACCAGCAGCAGGAGAAGCAGACCAAGCGTGAGCGCCGCGTCGAAGCCAGGTGTCGGACCAGCGAACGCAACCGGAGTGGCAGTCGGACGGGCCGGCTCCGGCGTAGGCACCGGTGTCGGAGCGGCAGGCGTGGGGGCCGTCACCGGCCCGGTGACCGTCACCGAGAACGCCTGGTCTGACGATGCGCCGCGCGGATCGGTGATACGCACGATGACGCGATGCGGTCCGGGCGTTTCCTGGGACGCGTCCCAGTCGAACGCAAACGGCACCGCGCGCGACACTCCACGCGCCTGATCGTCCACCAGTAGCTGGACGAGCTGGGCACCGCCCGGTACGTCCACGGTCACGTGCTGGACGCCGGCCACGTTGCCGGTCGGCGGCAGTCCCCCGACGACTGCCGGCGCCACGCTGGGCATCGTGAAGGAGCCGAGGCCCGTCACTTGCTGGCCGGTGTAGGCAACCTGAACCGCGAGCCCGTGCGGCTTGTCGTCGCGGCCGAGCTTGGAGGTGTAGCGCAACACGTACCGGTGGCGGAGTTGATCGCCAATCGACAGGAACGTTGACCTGAGCTGCGCCGGGTCGTCGAGGTACACCGCCTGCCCACCAGTGCTCGATGCCATTCGGTCGAGCACATCTCGGCTGACGTCGCTGCCGAGACCAATGGCGTACACCGGACTTGCAGCGGTTGTTGCCGCGGCGATGTCGTCTTCGAGCGAGGCGTTGCTCTTCGTATCCTGGCCGTCGGTCAGCAGGATGAGCGCTCGACGGCGCGGGTTCTGTGTGGCCTGCCGACGTGAGGTCTGCGCAACCGCGTCGTACAGCAGCGTGTTGCCGCGCGCGACGA
>CBJLVJ010000433.1:0-3962 GCA_966426465.1 uncultured bacterium
GCACCGGGCGCCGCCTCGGCTCGATGCCAGGCTCGTCGTTCCACCTGGTTGTCGTCGTTCGCCATGGCCTCGGCGAGTGCGGCGTGCGCCGCTCGACGAGCCGCCGGAGTGGCCCGCTGGTAGGCGGCTGAGCGCATGAGCGGATGACGGAAGTCGAGGTCGGAGCCGTCGACCTGCAGCACCTGGTCCAGACCCGGCTGCTCCAGCAGCGGCCGGGTGATACCAAGGCTGGCAGCCGCCCGACCGATCAGCGCCTGCGAGCTCCGACCTGCCGCCGCGCAGATGACGCTGAGCGTCTGCGTATCGGGCTCGAGGGCTTCGAAAGCTCCGACAAACATACGCTCCAGGTGGCCGGGCAGCGGCAGCGGGTCCGGCAACGCTTCACGACCGGCGCGTTGCTCCGCCGTGAGCATGCGCGGGAGCTCCAGGACGGCCAGTGGTATGCCAGCGGCGGCTGCCACGAGTGCCTCGCGCACCGCCGGAGCAAGCGCCGAAGCCCAGCGCTCATCCATCAGGCGCATCGCGTCGTCACGGGAAAGCCGCTCGACCTCCAGGACGTCCATGCCGGCTGTCTCCAGGTCGCGGCCGTATCCGTCCCTGACGGATGCCAGCACGGCGATGGGCTCGCTGCCGAGCCGTCGCGCAACAAAGGTGATGATCTCGCGTGATGGCTCGTCGGCCCACTGCGCGTCGTCCAGGACACACAGCAGTGGCTGATGCGTAGCCGCCTCAGACAGCAGTGTCAGCGCTGCCAACGAGATCAAAAAGCGGTCCGTGCTGCCACCTTCGACACCGAAGGCGATCTGGAGCGCCCGCCGTTGTGGTGTGGGCAGGTCGCTGGCGCACGACAGGATCGGGTGCAGCAGCTCGTGCAGGGCGGCATACGCCAGAGTTGACTCGGCCTCGACGCAGGTGACGCGCAAGACGCGCATGTCGGCGGCGCGCTCACGCGCGTAGGCCAGCAGCGCAGACTTGCCGATGCCCGCCTCGCCACGCACGACGAGGCCGCCGCCTCGGCCCGCCCGAGCCGCCTCGAGCAGGCGGTCGATCGCCGCACAGTGTCGATCCCTCGAGCGAAGCACGCCCTCAGATCATAGGCAGCGTAGTTCCACCCAGGTCTACGTAAAGAGCGTGACCACTCCCGCCCCGAGCACGGCGGCTGCCCAGAGCAGGTCGACGTTCAACCATGCTCGCCGCAACACGTCCACGCCGAGTTTTTCGTACACCAGCAGGGCGACGGCGCCCATGACTACCAGCATCGCCAGCGTGTGCACGAGTACCGCCGCGGCGTCCTGGATGATCGTCTGACTGGCCAGACCGATCGTCGGCAGGTCGGCCGCGGCCGGTGGCACAGGTAGCCCGAGCAACACCGGGACCAGCATCAGCCCGGCTCCGTGCGCGCTCGACATCAGGAACGACCAGACCACGAGGTCGCGTCCGCTGACGCGCATGCCGACCCAGCGCGGATGCCATTGCGAGCGGGCCAGCTTGAAGATGCCGAACCCGATCAGCACGACGGCGCTGACGGGTCGCAGCAGATCGGCCGCGGCGACCGCCTGAGCCAGGGCCAGGAGCGCCGCCACCAGGCCGATGGACGCCTCGTGGCCGAGCGCGATGGGCGGCAGGGCCCGCAGCACGGCCGTCCGCCGTCGTTCCTGCAGACCCAGCACCACGGCGAAGAGCCAGCCCATGCCCGGGTTGAGGCCGTGGTAGGCACCCAGCACGACGAGCGCGAACCACGGCCACACCTCAGGTGGGATCACGCCGGGAAGCAGTACGAATCCGACGAGGCGTCGCCGCCGGCCAGGTGGATCTGGTGGGGTCGCTCGCCCTCGAACGGCACGAAGAAGTCCGGGTCGATGCTCAGGCCACCAAGCGGCGCCGCCTCCAGCTTCACCGCCCAGCCGCGAATGCCCTCGGGATAGAACTGCGCGTCCCAGCTCGCGTACAGCGAGTTGGTGAGGAACACGCGTCGTCCGTCGCGGCTCAGCTCGACCATTTGCGGGCCACCATTCAGTGCGCCAGCTCTGGGGTGCGGCGCGCGCGCGACGATACCGCCGAGGTGGACCGAGCCCGTCAGCTTCGCGTTGAACGGGTCGCTGACGTCGTACTGGCGGAACTCGCCGGTGCCCCAGCAGGAGACGTACAGGAACCGATCGTCCAGGCTGAGATTGATGTCGGTGACCAGCGGCGGTACCGCCTTGAACGGTTTGAGCGCGGGCGGCAGCAGGTCAGGATCGGCCGGTTCGGCCGGCACCTCGATGACCTTGCGCACCGCCCACCGTCCACCGTCGCGGTACCAGGTCCAGACCGACGATGACAGGTCCTCAAGCGAGGCCACGACGCCCACGAAGCCGTACGTCTTGTTCGGGTCGTGCGACGGGCGGAGCTCCAGGACCATTTGCTGCTCGCCGCCGAGATCGAGCGTCTGAACGTTCTTGCGGCTGCGCAGATCCCACACGTGCAGCTGGTGGCCGTATTTGCCGAACAGCTCCGGGTTGGCGCCACCCTCGACCATGTTGGGTGTGCCCCATTCGCTGGTGATCATGGTGTCGTGGCCGAGGTGCCACCAGAAGTCGTACGACAGGTACTGTGGACCGCGATCCGCCTCCCAGGCGCCCTTGACCGAGAAATTCTCGTGGTCGAGCACGAAGATGCCGCCCGGGCCGTTGCCGTCCGGGGCGCCAAGCGCGTTCACGTAAATGCCATCGGGACCGCAGTGCACCGTGTGCGGCCGGCTGTAACCCGTCCGCCGCGCCACCTCGTCGGCCTCGATGACCTTGACCAGCTTCGGCTGGCGCGGGTCGGGTTTGGTGTCCAGGATGTGGATGCGCGAGGAGCGCAGGCCGGGCACGACCAGGTAGCGGCGCTCAACGTGCGGATGGGGCGCGGTCGGGCATAGCGCCGAGCTGCACGCGTTCCAGCCGAAGTGGTGAAGCTCGTCGCCCACGTTGGGCATCTGCGTTCGCCCAAGCACCTGGCCGTAGGTCGGTGAAGCAGGGTCGACGTCGAGCGTGCACAGGCTGTCAGGCGCGGCCGCGCCATTCGAACCGGTGTTCAGGGTGACCACGTAGGCGAGTTGCTCGGGTGGAGCGGCCATGGCTGACTTCGCTGACGGGTAGAACGTCGGATCCGGGGTGATGCGGGCCATAGCTGCTTTTCCCTTCGATGAGCGGGTACGGGTTTGAAAAACGATTACGCCGTTAGGTTATCGGCCCTCACGTAGCGCCGCTGCGCGATCAGGCCCGTCCGCGTGTCGCCGAGCAGCAGCCACGCCAGCCTGCCGAGCATCCAGCCCGAGAACGTGTACACCAGCAGAGCGACCAGCGCATTCGTCTCGAGCAGGTTGCCGTTGAGCATCGGGGTGCCGAACAGACCGGCGAAGGGCGCCGTCAGCCAGTTGGTCGGGCCGTAGATCCATTCGGCGAACGTCGCGGTTGGATTTGCCCCGAGAAGCCGCAGCAGGACCCTGATGGTGATCAGTCCGCCGATCGTGCCGAACAGCAGGTGGATCGCCTGGGTCAGCTTGAGGGCGACCTGGCGCCGTTCCTGGAATGGGTCGTGCGTGGTCGTGTGCCGCTGGTCGAGCGCCGCGACCGACGCGTACGGCCCGCGGACCAGCTCGGTGTTGACGGCTTCGTGAAACGCGATCTGACGTGTTTGTTCCATTCGGGAATCACCTCGCTTGTAGATTGGAGGAGTATCTTGACGCCGCCCCGACCACGGCGTTGCCGGTTCCTGACAGCTCTCTGACACCTGCCTGACCGGGGCGGAGCACTTCGTGCAGGGGTCCCCTCCGGGGGAGCGCACTTTGTGCAGGAAAACGGGTGCTGGCGGGACCGTCAGCGCTGGTCACTTAGCAGGCCGGCCTGTATTTTTCCTGTGGCCGACGGCCACTATGTCTTCGGGAGTCGAAATCCGGTCACATGGTGATGCACGCCAGGATCGAGTGTTCGCGGCCG
>CBJLVJ010000434.1:0-3961 GCA_966426465.1 uncultured bacterium
GGAAATGGCCGCCCGGCAGCTGCGTCCAGTTGTCGCTCTGTGGCAGCGGCGGCGAGACAAGCGGTTGGAACCCGGACGCGATGGTCCTGGGCGCGGAAAACGTCTGACCTCCATCCGTCGACCTCACCAGCTTGATAGAGACGGTGTCATTGGCGATCCAGACAATGGAGACCGCGCCGTCCTGGGCGATCGCGATTTCGGGCGCGAACGAGTCGTGCACGACGGCATCGAGCCCAACGCCGACGGGTTGGTTGCCAACGCCCCGCCAGGTGGCGCCGTGATCGACCGTGCGCGCGAACGACAGCTGCGTGCCCGTATCCCAGGCGGCGTAGACGTTGCCGATGTGCGGACTCGCGGGTGAGGCATCGCCGGCGACCGCCTGCTTGTCGTCGGCATCGTTTGGACCACCAGGACGCGGGTGGATGAAATCGGGCGCGGACCAGGTCGCTCCGCTGTCGGTCGAGCGGTAGACAGCGATGCCCAGCGTGAAGAAGGGTCCCCCGTCCTTTGGGAACGGCAACGCGACCAGGTACACATTGCCCTGGTCGTCCCAGGCAACGACCGGGTCGGAGATACCGGCCCAGGTCTTGTTGGGGTCCGGGTCAGTCAATAGCTGCAGCGGCGGCGCCTCCTGCCAGCTCTGACCGCCGTCGCTGCTGAAATAAGCGGCCAGGGTGAAGCCGTAGTGAGTCGGGTCGGTGAAGCGCTTGGAGGCGCCGACCATCTGCAAGGGGTTGTTCGGGTTGGCCGCCACGCTTGACTCGCTTCTCGCGTTCAGCGGCGAGCTGCTGTGGCTGACCTGCACGTTGGGTCCCACCGGCCCGAATACCCATGGCGCGGTGGCCTGCAGCGCGCCGTCGCAGCCCTGTTCTCGCAGGCTGGTTCGGATCGCCAGAAGCTCATCCGAGGCCCTGCGCGTGGCCCGCTCCAGGTCGTGCCGAAGCGACGGTTCCGTCGCGGACGAAAGGTTGTGCAGCAGCAGGCTCAGGGTCCGTTCGACGGCGGCCTCATCGCGGCCCAGTTGATCGCAGTTGCCGCCGCCAGCGGGGCCGGGCGTGGGAGCTGGGCCGCGGGTACGTCGGGAGGCTGCCTGCGCCATGGTGAGTCTCCTTGACTGCGTGGCCGGTGAGCGTGGCCTGGACGCCATCGTACGAGCGCGAGTCTCTCCAGGGCAACGCGTCCCGAGCCCAGGCCCAGGCCTGTGGTGGACGCTGCCGAGGGATTGGGCAGCCTGGTGTTCGCTCTAGCTGTTGGCAGCCTGCACCGCCGTAACGTCGAGCTCCCCTCCGTTACACGCGCGGATCATGATTGGCACGCTCAGTGGTACGAACTGGTCGGGCAGAATGACCGCCAGGCTCGTCGACACCGGACAGGTGACCTCGTTTCCGCTAGGGATCTGGGTCCAGTGCATCAGGAACTGCGCGGATCCACCAGGAGGTACCGGTACCAGCGTCGGGCCTGCCTGGTTGACGAACGTGCGACCATTTCGCACGACAGTGGTTGGCAGTGGATTGTCGTTCGCATCCCGTAACTCGGCGCCAACGAAGCCGAAGAAGGTGCACGGCACGTTGAGCCTGTTGGTGAGTCCGAAAGTTGCGACGACGTTTCCGGCTCCCGCATCGCTGCCGATCACACTGAGCGTCGTTCCGGCAGTGATGCATTGATTGCCTGCTTGTGGGGCGGGAACAATCGCAAGATTGCCCGGGTTGGGCTCCCAGAACAGGCGCTGCGCATTGAGGCGCGTCTGAAGTCCGAACGGGCCGTTGATCCAGGTCTGGTTACCGTCGGTGAACGCGGTGAAGTTGTCACTCTTTCTCCATACCAGCAGACCGTTGGTGGTGGTCTGGAGACCGTCACCGGTCACCCCGTCGTACTGCACGTTCTCCGTGCAGTCGCCAACGATGGCTGGAATCTGCTCATGGAGGGTGGCGAAGCCAAGCTGAAAGGTGCACGTGGCCTGGGCATTGGCCGCCTGGAACGGTAGCAATAAAGCACTAGCCAGCAGGAGGGCGCCGGCGACTCGTACGCTCAATTTCGGATGGGTAGGCATCGTCCCATCGACTGTGCGCTGCCGCTCCGCACATGGCATCCGCCCGACGACCTATTCCTGGTAAGCCTTAAGCAGGACCGACCTTCGCTCAGGCCGCGCCGGACTGGTCGGCGACCGTCTCGGCAAAAAAGGGAATGCCGTACGCCTTTCGACTGGTGCGCTCGTGCACCATCAAGTACTCCGCGTACGCCGGCACCGCGCTGCCCTGGCCGGTGAGTCGCGGACTGGTCATCAGCCACTGGAATTGCTGTCCAACCAGAAAGCGCAGCATCTGCTGACTGGACTCGTCGCTGGCTTTGTCGAAGGCCTCGTCGAGCGCTAGCAAGCGTGGCGCCCAGGGTGCGGCCAGGTCGTACAGCGCGGACAGCGCCGCGAACAGGGGGACATACTGCGCCATCATCTGCTCGGCGCCGCTGCGGGTCTTGGCCACGCGATCGGTCAACACTACCCGGTGTCCAGTCGCGCCGATGACCGCCACCTCCAGGCGTAACCAGGCGCGGTAATCGAGCAGCCGCTCCAGCTCCTGGACAAACTGCGTGCCGTCTTGCTCGTGCCGCCGCTGGGCATCTGCGGTCGCCTCGCGCAGCGCCTCCAGCAAGGTCTGCCGCTGTTCGCCGCTCAGCGCATCGGGCGACGTGCGGAACAGCGTGTAGTGCCGCGCCAGTGGCCCCGACAGGTCGTTCCCCGGACGCAGCTCCAAAACGTAGCGTTCGTGCACCAGTGGGATGCGCGCGAGCACGGCATTGATGCCGTCCACCCAGGCCTCGGCATGTCGAATGGCTTGACCGATCTGCGCAGCGGCGCCGTCCAGCAGGAACGAGGTAAACAGCTGCTCTTCCTCATCGGTGATGAGCGCACGACGCCTGGCGATTTCGTCTTGCAGCTCCAGCCGGAACGCACGCAGGCTGAGCAGCCGCTCCCCACACCGTACGCGAACCACGTCGTCCTCGATGAATGGCTGCATCTCGGCCAGCAAAGCACGTCGTTCGGCGAACACCCGCACGAAGCGATCGCGGGCGGTGGTACAGGCGCGTTCGAGGCTCGCGCGGTCCAGCTCCGCATCGCCCAGCAGCACGTCGGCCGCGCCACGCGCGTCCGCCTGACGCAGGCAGTGCGCCGCTTCCTCGAGCACCGGCTCCGCATCGCCGAACACGACCGCGGCCAGTGCCGCCGTCGCGGTTTCCTGCCTGAGGTCCGCTTCGGCGGCGCTCGTCTCGACTTCGGCCAGCGCCAGACGCGCATCCTCACAGCGCGAGGTCAACACGCCCACCTGGCGGTCGGCCGCTCGCAGCGTTTCCTCGGCGTCTCGCCGCGTCTCACGGGCGTGGTCCAGTCTGCGTATGATCTCGGACGCGGGGCCACGGTCGTGCTGAGCGCGGAAGACTTCCACGTCCGCCTCGGCCTGCGCGTGCTGACGCTGCGCCTCGGCGAGCGCTTCCACCAGCGCCTGCACGTGGCCATCCGCTTCGAGCTGGCGTTGCCGCGCTGACTGATGCGCCAGCCACGCATCGTGCAGTCCGTCCAGCCTGGCGCGTTGGGTCAGCACATCCCGCTCGAGCTCGCGGAGCTGCCCAAGGCGTGCCGCGGCGTCGGCCGGCGTGCTCTCCGCGAACCGCACGTCTGGAGTTCCGGACTCCGTCTCGCCAGTGAGCCGTACCACTGCCTGTCGGTGCTTCTCGACTGATCGGGCCGCGTCCGCCCTGGCGTGCTGGAGTCGTGCCAGACTTTCCTGTGCCTGGGAGAGGCGGCCCTGCGCGGCCCCGAGGCCGACCTCGTCCGGCGCGTGGCGCAGGCCGGTGCGCATGGACAGCAGCTCCTCGTGCCCGCGCACGAGTTCATCGCGCTGCGCGACGATGCTCGCAATCTCTAGCTGCACGTGCGCCTGCTCGCGCCGGAGCGCCTGGAGCTCCT
>CBJLVJ010000435.1:0-3961 GCA_966426465.1 uncultured bacterium
TGCTCCAGCAGACGGTACTGCGGCTGATTCGCCGCCTCGTCCATTTTCCAGCCCCCGCGTTCATCTCCGGGTTCTTGGAGAGCCTCTCCGGAAGGCCCTGCAGCCGCCCGAGGAGGTGCTGACCCGAGCGGGCCTGGGGCCGGGCACGACCGTGATCTGGTATCCCGCCTCCGACGACATCCAGATCTTCGACGAGTCGTTCTCATGGCTACTCGTTACTGGCCATGAGGGGGACGTCCCGCACGCTCCGGTGAGGCGACGGCCCGGACGTACGTGCTCGGAACAAGGAACAGCTGCCTCGTAGGGAACAGCGACCTGCCCGAGCGGGTGACGGACCGGGCGGGCCGGTCCGTGCCCGTCTTCGCCTGGCTGCCTACTCGGCACGGTCCTCCAGCGCCCGTTGTATCAGCGCCAGGCCCTCGGCCAGCGTGCGTATCTGGCCCAGCTCATCCCGCATCTCGAGGGCGAAGCAGGCAGCCTGGTCGCGCCCGCCGATGAAGATGACGTCGCGCACGAACGCCAGGGCGGCTCCCTCCGTGCGGTACGCGTGGACCAGGCCGCAGGTGTCCCGGCGGCGCAGCTAGAACACCACGGTCGGGGCTACTGCACACTCCGGGCCTCTGCCGCCCGCCTCCAGCATCCCGCGCCCGGGCTGATCAGCATTGTCGAAACCTGGCGGTACTGGAACAGGTCGATCGATATCGTCGGTGATCTCGATCAAACACCGGCGTGCGCCTGTTCTCGGACGATGTCCAGGAACGCCTGAGGCGCGGCCGCGAGGCGGACGTCTTTGGACCTGACGACGTACAGGGTCCGGCGCGGGTCCAGCCCGCTGACCTCCACGATGCCGAGCTGGCCCAGGTCCGCCTGGCGTGCCGCGGCGCTGCGCGGCACCCAGGCGACGCCAACACCCGCGCGCACGGCTTCGACCAGCGCCTCCGTGCTGCCGAGCTCCATGGCCGTGGTGACCGCGAGGCCGGCTTGCGCGAGCATATGGTCGACCAGCGCGCGCAAGCCCGATCCCGACTCTCGCCGCAGGATCAAGCCACCACGTAGCCGCGCCCGAGTGACGCGACCAGCGCGGCTCCACGGGTGGTCAGGCGGTGCGATCAGCACCATGTCGTCGTGGGCAAACGGCTGTACCTCGAGGGCCGCGTTTTCGGCCACCACGGCTTCGACAAAGCCGATCGGGATGCGGCTCGCGAGCACCTGGCCGATGACCTCTTCGGAGCGCGCGATGTTCAGCTGGACCTGAATGCCCGGGTACTGGCTCGCAAACGCTTGCAGGGCCCGCGGCAGCAAATACGCGCCAACCGTCGGACTGGCGCCTAGAGTGAGTCGACCACGCTCGAGCCCGCGGGTGGCGCTGATCGCCAGCTCGGCTTCGCCGCGCATGGCAATGGGTTGAGGCTGGCTCCTGTTAGCGGCGGAATGTTCGATCACCATTTTGGCAACATAGATCGAGGATAAAATGGCAATGCTAAATGCTTCCCGGTTGTTCACGCGGCATAAAGCGATGGCCTGATCGTCGGTAGGATCGAGGGTGTGGCCAAAGGGGCTGCCGATCTGGCGCAAGATCTCCATTGGAAACAGCGTCTGCGCCCAAGTGTCGGCGTCGTCCAGCAGCGGCGGAAGCATTTCGTTAGAACACCCGCGCCAGGCTGGCCATACACTAGGGCTACCCCTACCATGGCTTCCCCAGGCTGCAGGATCGCCAGATGACGCTGGGTAGACCAGAGTTCAATCTATGACGACGCAGGCGAGCATTTTCGGCGGGGCTTCTCTGCCCGTGGACCCATTCAGACGCTTGCTCCGAGAAAGCGTGTACTTGCTGAGCGGGCTACCAATCGCGGTCGCGTCGTTCGCGGTACTCACTTGCGGTCTGTGCACGTCCATCGGTGCCGTGATCCTGGTCGGCCTGCCCGCGGCGATTGGAACGCTGCTCATCGCACGAGGCTTCGCCAGGGTCGAGCGGGCGCGCATGCGCGCCATTGGCTACGACCTGCCGCCAGCCACTTATGCTCCATTAACCAGCAGAGTCCGAACCTGGCTCGGGGTCCTGCGCGATTCTCAAAGTTGGCTGGACCTGGTACATGGGATCGTCGTCATGCCGCTGACCGTGATCACGTGGGCGATTGCCGTCGCATGGTGGTCAGGGGCGTTCATTGGCCTCTCATCCGTCTGGATCGAGACATGGTTTCGGCCAACCGGGATTGCTGGGTTCGACGCGTTTGACCCAGCTTACGAAGCCGCGACGGCGATCATCTTCACCAGCGTCGGTCTGGCGCTCCTGCTGTCTTCCGCGCCCGTCATCCATCGCCTGGCGCTGGTGCATGTCGCCGTTGACCGGCTGCTGCTCGGCAACGACCAGATGCGTCGCCTTCAAGGCCGTGTGGACGCGTTGATGATGAGTCGAGCTGCCGTGGTCGAGGCCGAAGCGAATTCGTTGCGGCGCCTGGAGCGCGACCTGCATGATGGCCCGCAACAGCGACTGGTCCGACTTGGCATGGATCTGTCAGTAGCGGAGCGTCGCCTCGACGACGATCCAGAATCAGCGCGCGTTCTCCTCGCCGAAGCGCGCACGCAAACCGCCGATGCGCTAGCCGAGCTGCGGGCTCTGTCACGTGGCATCGCGCCCCCGATCCTGCTGGATCGCGGTCTGGAAGCCGCCCTCGCGGCGGTGGCGGCGCGGTGCACCGTCCAGGTGGACCTGCACGTGGGGCTACCAGCGGGTAGCCGTCTACCTGCGTCGGTAGAACGGGCCGCTTACTTTATGGTTTCCGAAGCGCTGGCCAACGTCGCTAAACACAGTCGGGCAAACTGGGTGAGGGTCCGTGTGCTGCGTGATAAGACGCTGCTCCGGCTCGAGGTCGAGGACGATGGAATTGGTGGTGCGCACCCCGCCAAGGGGCATGGGTTGGCTGGTCTGGCCGACAGACTCGCCGCCGTCGACGGCGCCCTGATCGTCGACAGTTCACCCGGTGGGCCAACGCGGCTCGTCGCAGAGATTCCGTGCGCATTGTCATAGGCGAAGACTCGGTCCTGCTGCGGGAGGGCCTGATCCGTCTGCTCCGCGAGGGAGGCCACTGCATCGTCGCGGCAGTTGGCGATGCGCCCTCGCTCCTGGTCGCGGTAGGCGAAAACAGCCCAGATGTGGCACTGGTCGACGTGCGAATGCCACCGAACTTCGCTGACGATGGCTTGCGGGCCGCGGTCGAGGCGCGCCGGCGTCAACCGGGCCTTGCGGTGCTGGTGCTCTCGCAGTACGTGGAGGAAGCGTATGCGCACGACCTGCTAGCGGATGGTGGCCGCGGTGTTGGCTATCTGCTCAAGGATCGAGTGCAGGATCTCGAGACCCTCGAGGACGCGCTAACACGAGTAGCCGGTGGTGGCTCCGTCCTGGACCCGGAGGTCGTTGCGCAACTGCTGGTTCGCCGACGCTCCGGCGTTTCCCTCGAGAGCCTGTCACAACGCGAACGGGAGGTTCTCGCGCTGATGGCGGAGGGGCGCACCAACAGCGCAATAGCACAAAAGCTGGTAATCACCGACGGCGCCGTGGAAAAACATGTGTCGGCAATTTTCACCAAGCTAGGCCTGCCCCCATCCGACGCGGACCCCCGCCGCGTGCTCGCCGTGCTGGCATGGCTCCGCGGCGGCGCGCGATCGACTCAGGTTCTTCCACAACATGTCGAAGGCCGCGCGGTACCCTGAACTGAGTGCTGCTGACTGTCGAAGACCTTCGCCGACGCGCACGACGGCGCTTGCAGCGGGCACGCTCGAGGGACACGGCCGTCGGCACTGGGGCGGGGTGTCATAGGTGTGGGCTCCGAAGCATCAGAGCACCGCTGGCCACACTTGGTCGAGACTCACCGTGTTCGTCCCCGCGCTCCCGCTCGACCCGGGCCAGGCGTTCGCGACTACAACGATGCGTTTCTCGAGGGACGCCCAAGAACGAGGTCCG
>CBJLVJ010000436.1:0-3957 GCA_966426465.1 uncultured bacterium
TCGGCAGCGAACAGCTACGGTCTAGGGCACGGCCGACGCCGACGCCCCGCTCACCGTGCCCTACACGTTCTTCAAGCAACAGGTCTCGGCGGGCAACGTGACCGAGGTCACCAGCCGCGGCGACGTTATCCAGGGCACCTTCAAGACCCCCCAGGCGTATCCGCCCGACCAGGCGAACGCGACAAAGTCGACCCAGTTCCAGACGGTGATGCCGCAGTTCGCCGATCCGGGCCTCGAAACGCTGCTGGAGTCTCAGGGCATCACCATCAACGCCCACTCGCTGGACGAGCCGCGCAGCTGGTGGCAGACGCTGTTACTCAGCTTTGGGCCGACACTGCTGTTGATTGGCCTGTTCTTCTGGATCTCGAATCGCGCGGCGAGTCAGCTCGGCGGCGGCGCCGGCGGCCCGTTCGGGCTCGGCCGAAGCCGCGCGAAACGCTACGACCAGGCCGCCGAAGGCCTGGCGCGCATCACGTTTTCGGACGTGGCCGGAATCGACGAAGCCAAACAGGAGCTCGAGGAAATCGTCGACTTTCTGAAGGATCCGTCGAAATACACGCGTCTCGGCGGTGCAGTGCCGAAAGGTGTGCTGCTGGTGGGCGCGCCGGGTACGGGCAAGACGCTTCTGGCGCGCGCGGTGGCCGGCGAGGCGAACGTGCCCTTCTTCAGCATGGGTGCGAGCGAATTCGTCGAGATGATTGTGGGCGTGGGCGCCAGCCGCGTGCGTGACCTGTTCAAGCAGGCCCGAGAGGCGGCGCCGGCCATCATCTTCATCGACGAACTCGACGCGATCGGCCGCGCCCGTGGAGCCGGCTCTTTTGGCGGAAACGACGAGCGCGAGCAGACGCTGAACCAGATCCTGACCGAGATGGACGGCTTCTCGTCGCGCGAGGGTGTGATCGTGCTGGCCGCGACGAACCGGCCAGACGTGCTCGACCAGGCGCTGTTGCGTCCGGGCCGCTTCGATCGGCGCGTGACCGTCAATCCGCCCGACAAGGTTGGCCGCGAAGCGATCCTCAAAGTACACACCCGTGGCGTGCCGCTCGCGTCCGACGTCGACCTGAAGGTGATCGCTGCCTCCACACCGGGCCTGGTCGGCGCTGACCTCCGCAATCTGGTCAACGAAGCTGCGCTCCTGGCGGCTCGCCGCAGCGAAGACCGCGTCCATCAGAAAGACTTCCTGGATGCGCTCGAGAAGCTCGTGCTTGGACCGGCGCGCAACCTGGTGATGAGCCCGGCCGAACGTGAGCGCGTTGCCTACCATGAGGGCGGCCATACCATTCTCGGGCTGATCGTGCCCGGGGCCGATCCGGTCAACCGCGTGACGATCATGCCCCGCGGCCAGGCGCTCGGGGTTACCTACCAGCGGCCCGAAGACGATCGCCATAACTACAGCGAGGAGTACCTGCGCGCGCGAATCACCGGGGCGATGGGCGGTCGCGCGGCCGAGGAGATCGTCTATGGCGGTCGCACGACCGGCGCCGAGAATGACATGCAGCAGGCCACCGACCTCGCGCGCCAGATGGTCACCCGCTGGGGCATGAGCGAGAAGCTTGGCCCCGTGACGCTTGCGCCGCGCGAGGACCCGTTCCTCGCCCGCAATCCCTACGGCGGGTTTGGCGATTCGAAGCCCTACAGCGAGTCGACCGCCGAGGTCGTCGACAGCGAGGTCGAGCGGATCCTTCAGGAGTGCTACGCCGAGGGCGTGCGCTTGCTGCGCGAGCAACGTGACGCGCTCGACAGCCTCGCGCGCGCCCTGCTCGAGCGAGAAACGCTCGACGAGCAGGAGATCATCAAGGTCACCGGCATCCGGCCTGCGCCGCGCAGTGCCGAGGCGCCGGTCGCCGCGATGCCGGCCGCGGCCTTCAGCGGAGGGCGTCCAACCGCCTGAGCAGGCGATCATCCTCCTCGGGCGCTCGGACGGTGACGCGGAGCCAATCGTCGAGACGCGCGTGGCCAGGATATGAGCGGACCACCAGCCCGGCCCCCTGCAGCCACGCCGCGACATCCGCCGCCGGGCGCGGCGGTCGCCCGAGCACGAAATTGGCCGCAGATGGGACCAGGTCCCAGCCGCGGCGTCGCAGCTCAGATTCGAGCCGGCCACGTTCGGCGACGATCGTGGCAACACGCTCCGCCAGGCCCGACTGATCCTCGAACGCGCGACACGCCGCCGCGATCCCGAAGGCGGTCATGTTCTGCGGCAAACGGATGCTTTCGATGGTGCGCGTCACCTCCGGCGCGCCCACCAGATAGCCAACCCGTGCGCCGGCCAGACCATAGCCCTTGGAGAATGTGCGTACCAGCACACCGTTGGGCGCGTCCAGCACCAGCCGCGCCAGTGATTCGCCACTGATCTCGGCGTACGCCTCGTCCAGCGCGACGACCGTGTCGGGGAGCGCTTCGAGAACAGCGGCGACCAGGTCGGACGAGAGCAGCCGTCCCGTCGGATTGTTCGGGCTGCACAGCCACACGATGCCCACCGAGGGCTCGCGCGCGGCGCGCAGCAGCGGCTCGAGCGGGACGTCCCAGGTCGCGTCCAGCGGCACCTTGATCAGCCCTGCCCCGACGCTTTCGGTGACCACGCGAAACATCGAGAAGCTCGGGTCGGGCACGACCGCCTGCCGCTCGGGACCCAGATAAGCGCTTGCCAGCAAAAACAGCGCTTCGTCAGCACCGCACGTGACCACGACCTGGTCGGGCGCCACGCCCAGGTGACGCGCCAGCGCTGTACGGAGGGGTTCATTCGACGGGTGCGGGTACTCGTTGGCGGCCAGCCTCGGCAGCTCGACGACGATTCGCTCCCAGGCCGGCGGCGGCCAGGGCGTGGTGTTCGTGTCGAAGCGCACGACCTCGGCTTCTGGGATGCCCGCCAGCGCTGCGACCTCGCTGGCCATCGCTTCCCATTCGTATGGGCTCAGACGTGCGATGTACTCGCGCGGGCGCGGGGCCACGTCAGGCGCCAGCCACCCGGAGCCCCGTGCGGACGAGCCAGGCGATCAAAAAACAACCCGGAATGGTCAGCACCCAGGCCATGACAATCTGACCGGCGATGCCCCAGCGCACGGCCGACAAGCGGCGGGTCGAGCCCACACCCAGGATGGCCGAGCCGATCGTGTGCGTCGTCGAGACCGGCACACCCAGCCGGCTGGCCGCCTCGATCACCGTCGCGGCAGCCGTCTCGGCGGCGAAGCCGTGGATCGGGCGCAGCTCGACCACGCGCAGGCCCATGGTGCGAATGATGCGCCAGCCGCCGATCGACGTGCCCAGGCCCATGGCCGTCGCGGCGGCGACGATGATCCAGGCCGGCACCTGCCAGTCGCTGCCGCCCCAGTGCAGGTAGCTGGCGACCGCCATGGTCATGACGCCCATCGTTTTCTGCGCGTCGTTTGAGCCGTGGGAGTACGCCATGTACGCCGCCGACAGCAGCTGCGCCCGACCGAAGACGCGCGTCACGGTGGCCGGGAATGCTCTGGCGAACAGGTTCAACAGCAGCAGCATGATCAGGAACGCAGCGGCGAAGCCGAGCAAGGGCGAAAACACCAGGCCCTGGAACGTCTTCTCGAGACCACCCACCTGGATCACGTTCCAGCCGGCCCCGGCCACGCCAGCGCCAACCAGGCTGAAGATGAGCGCGTGACTCGAGCTCGATGGAAGCCCGAAGTACCAGGTCACCAGGTTCCAGACGATGGCCGCCAGCAGTGCTGAGACCACCAGCGTCTGGGTGGAGACCTCAGGCGGGATGATGCCCTTGCCGACAGTCGTGGCCACCGCGGTGCCTGACAGCGCGCCGACGAAGTTCAGGATGCCGGCCATGAGCACCGCCCGCCCGGGGGACAGCACGCGCGTTGCGACCACCGTGGCGATGGCGTTGGCAGTGTCGTGGAAGCCGTTGATGAAGTCGAAGCACAGTCCGAGGACAAGGATCAGCAGCAGGACCAACAGCTCCGTGCTGAGGCT
>CBJLVJ010000437.1:0-3946 GCA_966426465.1 uncultured bacterium
GCTGCAGGCGGTAGATGATGCCCAGCTCCTCGTCGTCCCGCCTGGCCATCGCGCGTGCGGTGGTGTTTACGCTTCGAGGCAGCTGTGACGTTTGGTGGTTGTGCAGCTACGGCCATGGTGCCCGGTCCACTCCACCCGGCCGTAGTATGCCAGCAAAGGCAGGCTGGCTGGTCATGCGGCGTTCGAGGAAGTCGCCCAGGCGGACAAACGGATCGAACCCGACGATGTTGGGCGCATCCGTGACGAAGTTGGACAGCGCGTTGATGTCATAAAAGTACAGCCGTCCGTCGCGCTCACTCTCCAGGAACTCGACGCCGCCGAGGTCCAGTCCGCCCGTCTGGCAGATGCGCAGCACCGCGTCCTTGACCCAGTCGGGTGGATCAACCGCTTCGATCTTGCGACTTGCCTGTGCCGGAGCCTCAGCCGGACACACGTCGAACGACTGGTCCGCGTCGTCCGAACCAGCAGAGGGCGTCTGGCAGATGTCAGCCGGGCAGAGGTTGAAGCCCTGGGCCGGATCGTTGGATATGCGGATTGCATAAAGATATTGACCGTCCAGCGCCTCAACACGGACGATCGCGCCTGCCCGCGGCGGGTGATATTCCTGCACCAGCGCCGTGCCATCGATACCGAACAGATCCTGCAGGTTGCCCGCCGCGCGCGCATCAGCCAGCTCATCAAAGGTGTCGAAGCGGCGCATCAGTGCGCCGCTGCCGCCCACGTTAGGCTTGACGATAAGCGGAAACTCAAGCAGCTCGGTGGCGGCCTCCAGCTCAGCCACGGCGTTCACAACCTGTGTCGTTGGCGCGGGCAGGCCCAGCGACGCGAGCAAGTCCAGCTGGCGAGCCTTGGACAGCTCCAGCGCGTAGGCTCGGCTGCCGTTGATCACCGCCACGCCAAGCCGATCGAGATGCGCCAGGTAGTGCTGAGCGGCAAAGATCGCTCGCGTGTGGCCACGCAAATACGCCGAGGGGCTCATGCGGTTGAACACCAGCGCATACGGACTGGAGGTCGCGGCCGGGTCGTAGCGCAGCGCCTCGGCGGCAATCCGGCGATAAGGCAGCTCACGGCGGTCGAGCTCCGCGAACAGCGGCACGAACCAGTCCGGATGCTCGAACAGGATACCCAGCATATAGTTGACCAAGTGTATCAACTATGCGGCCGGGCGGTTCGGTCAGGTGAGCAACGCCTGGCGCTCAATCTCCTTGCAGCTGGGGCAGATGCCGTGCGTGGCCCAGCGCAGCTTGCGGCCCGAGCGGAGTCGGAACTGTCCCTCGTCGTCGATGACCTGGCCGCACCAGGCGCACTGACGGATTGGTCCGCTGCACAGGCGGTCGACCGCGGCCAGGAGCTCGCCGATGTCGAACGGCTTGTCGAGAAACACGGGCGCGCCGAGTTCCTGCGCGTGAGCCGTCCCACTCGGGCCCGAGGCCGAGATGACCAGGACAGGCACGGTGGCCAGCTCTCGGTCCCGCTCGCGCGTGCGCAGGAAGGTCCAGCCATTCATACCTGGCAGCATCAGATCGAGCAGCACCAGGTCGGGACGCTGCTGGCGCATCTGCTCGAGCGCAGCATCGCCCGTCTCGGCCAGGGAGACTGTGTACCCGCTCTCACGCAAAATGTCGTGGAGCAAACTCCGGATGCCCGGGTCGTCCTCAACCACCAGCACGTGCTTGCATGCAGGCAGCACACGCTCACCCTAACACAGCCGCGAGAGGTGCCGTCTGCCGGCGCGCGGGTCGAGACAGGCCCGGAACTGTTGCGCTGTGACGCAATTCTGGCATGTTTTGTGCGGAGCCGTGTGGCCTCAGATGACCGGGCTGGCAGAGACGGACGAACGCACGATGAAGTCTGCCGAGGAGCCGCAGGGCCAACCGAACCTTCAGCCCGAACGTCCCGCGGCGCAGGTGCGACACGTGCTGGTGGTCGAGGACGAGTGGTCAATCCGAGCCATGCTCGCCGAGCTTCTGGCGCACGCCGGTTACGGGGTGATCGAGGCGGCCGACGGCCGTGAAGCGTTGAGTCGGCTTCGCGAACAGCGTCCGGACCTGATCATTCTCGACCTGATGCTGCCCGGCATGAGCGGCTGGGAATTTTTGAATCAGTCCCGCGAGCAGCGCGACCGGACCAACATTCCCGTGGTCATCCTCTCGGCCATCGAGGGCAGGGCCGATTACCCGAGCACGCTCGGCGTCGCGGCGTGGTTCACCAAACCGCTCGACGTCTCGCGCTTCCTCAACGCCGTCGAACAGCTGGCAGGTGGCTCGCCACGCACCGCTCAACCGGATTCTTCGAAAGCACCTTACGTGCTTGTGATCGAAGACGATCAGGCCATCTGTCGTATGCTGGACGAGCACTTCCATCAGGACGGATACGAGGTCGACACGGCCGACACCATCGCCGCCGGCTTGGAACGGATGACCAGTCGTCTGCCAGACGTGCTCTTGCTCGACCTGATGCTGCCGCGTGAGGACGGCTGGACGTTTCTTCGCAAGCGTCAGCAGGATCCAGCCCTGGCAGCTATTCCCGTGCTGGTCATTTCGGCGGCCCCACAACAGCGCCTGCTCGAAGCGAAGGAGCTCGGTGCCGACGGCTTCTTGAGCAAGCCGTTTGACCTGAGCGTCCTGAACGCGCTGGTGCGCTCGTTCGCCCGCTAGATCAGCGCGAACCACAGGCAACGGGCGCGAAGCGGCGCCGCAGCGCGAGGCGCGCCGCGTAATAGCCGGCCATACCGTGGACGCCACCCCCGGGTGGTGCAGACGACGAGCACACGAACAGGCGTGGATTGGGCGTCGCGTACGGGATCGGCCGCACAGCCGGGCGGAAGAACAGCTGCAGCAAGTTCTCCTCGCCCCCGTTGATGTCGCCACCGACAAGATTCGGATTTTTGCGCTCCAGGTCGCCCGGGAACATCACGTGGCGGGCCACAATCCGATCGCGAAAACCAGGCGCAAAGCGCTCCACCTGCGCCTCGAGTCGATCCGTCATGTCGACGGTGCTGCCATTGGGCACGTGGCAGTACGCCCAGCCGACGTGCTTGCCCGCGGGCGCGCGCGACGAGTCGAACAGGGTGGGCTGCGCGAGCAGGACGAATGGCCGTTCGGCGGGCTGGCCCGCCCACTCCTGCTCGCGACCGCGCTCGATCTCCTCCAGCGTACCGCCGAGGTGCAAGGTGGCGGCGCGGCTGGCCTCGGCGGCGCGCCAGGGTATTGGCGCGTCCAGCGCCCAGTCGACCTTGAAGGTCCCCAGGCCGTACTCGAAGTGTTCGAGCTGAGCGCGGTAGTGCGCCGGCAGATCGGTGCCACCCAGCCTGAGCATCTGGCGCGGCGTCAGGTCGAGCAGCACGGCTCGGGCGGGCGGCAGGTCATCCAGCGACGTTACGGGCGCGCCGGTTACCAGCTCGCCGCCAAGCGAGCGAAAGTACGACACTAGCGCGCCTGAGAGGGAGCCGGACCCGCCACGCGCAATTGGCCATCCGACCGCATGCCCCGCAACCCCCAGCACCATGCCGAACGCCGCGCTTGGCGGTCGCCCCAGCTTCACCGTCGCGTGCGCGGCGATGCCCGCGAACAGGGCGCGTGCCCGACTCTCTCGAAAGATCCGCCGCGTCAGCCAGGTGGTCGCCGGAAACGCCACCAGTCCGAAGCGCGCGAGCAGGAGCGGATGACGCGGGACCTTCAACGGGCCGAGGGCGTCGGCGAACAGATCCTGCCAACGCGTCACGAATGGGTCCATCAGCGCCTGCCAGGCTGGCGCATCCGGTCCGATCGAGCGCTCCATGGCGCTCGTCGACCGCTCCAGGAGCGCCGCTGTGCCGTCGTCAAATGGGTGCGCCACCGCCGCCGGCGGTTGGACCCACTCGAGGCCATACCGCGCCAGCGGTAGACGCCGAAAGAAGGGCGATCCGATGCCGAGCGGGTGCACCGCCGAGCACACGTCGTGGACA
>CBJLVJ010000438.1:0-3945 GCA_966426465.1 uncultured bacterium
GACCCAACCGATCCTCACAGACGCCGATCTCGAGAAGATCCGTTCAATCGCCGAGCTCGCCGACGGGGCGTTCCGCACGGCGACCCTCGACGCCACCTGGGGCGCGTCCGAAGGCGCCAAGGGCCTCGAACGGGCGCTGGAGCGACTGTGCCGGCGCGCAAGGATGCGCACGCCCTTCGGCCGCCCGTTGTCCGAGCAGACGGTCACCCAGGAGCGTATCGCCGAATCGCGCATCATGATCGAGCAGGCGCGGCTGCTCACCTTGAAGGCAGCCGACGCGATGGACAAACGCGGCAACAAGGCCGCCGCGGCGGAGATTGCCATGATCAAGGTAGCCGCGCCCAACATGGCGTGTCGGGTGCTCGACTGGGCGATCCAGGCCTTCGGCGGCGCTGGCGTGACCGACGACTATGGCCTGGCGCTCGGCTACGCGACCGCCCGCTTGCTTCGCCTGGCCGATGGACCCGACGAGGTCCACCGCAATCAGATCGCCCGCATCGAATTACGCAAGTACGACGGCCCGCTCAGCTCAGCAGGGGGCTCCGCGTACGTCCTGCCGCGCGATACGTCGCCCAGCTTCAGGACCGAGCCGGTGTGGATCGCCTGAACGCAGGCTTCCGTCAGACGAGGTCGCCTCGGCTGTGAGTGTTTACCTCGGCTTCAACCCTCGTTAACCACGCCGGCTGACTGGCGTGCACTACGCTGCACTGGATGGATGGGCCAGCCTTCGACCAGGCGGCCGGGGATGGTGGGCGCCAGATGCTGGCGCTGGTTGAGGCGGAGGTCGGCTCGCTGGTCGAGCTCCTGCCTGTGCCCGTCCTGGTTACATCAGGCGATGGCGCCGTGCTGCGCGCCAATCCGCATGCGGCCGCGCTCCTGGGTTGTCCTGACAAACGGCTGGTCGGACAGCATATCGACCACCTGTTGCAACCCGGCAACTTCTCCGTGCGCATGACCACCCTGTGCCACCAGAGCGACGCGGTGCGCCTCTACGTGCTGGCCGACCTCACCTCGTCAGCCTGAGCGCAGGAAGTTCGGCTAGCTCGCGTATGCGTTGACGATGACGGGCGTGCCGATCGTGGCCCAGTCCCACAGCCACCGGCTGTCCGACAGGCTCAGGCCCAGACAACCATGTGAGCCAACGCCGCCGAAGTTCGAGCTCCAGTAGTTGTCGTGCAGACTTGCCCCGTCGGGCGTGAAATACTGGGTGTACAGCACGTTTTTCACGAGATAACCGAACGGGCTGTCGTGCGGAATGCCGAGCGTCAACGAGTCCATCGTCTCGTTCGGTACGCGGCGCAGAATGCTGAACACACCGGTGGGCGTTGGAAACCGCGGGATCCCACGCAGCGCGAACATCGTGCGCACCGGCGTCTGGCCTTCATACGCCACGACCGTGGTCGTCGGCAGCAGCCACGCCAGTAGCCAGCGGCCGGTATACGCGTCGGACTGACTCGGGAGAAAAACACCGTTCGAGGGGACGTAGTAGAAGTCGCTGGTCTGGTACCAGACGGCGCCGTCATCGCCACGCACCGAGCCGATGACCGGCTCGACGCTGCTGGCCGGCAGTGGCATGAAGACAGCCTCAGGCGCGGGCGATGGATAGGTGGCCAGCACAGAATCCTGTGTCAGTACGACCGTGTCTCGAAGCTCCTCCAGCGGCGCCGGCGCCGGCAGCGAGACATATCGCGAGGGGGCATCCCCCGGCGTCAACAGGTTGCTGTAGACGTACGCGGTGCCTTGCGTGTGGGGGTTGAACACATACGCCCAGTCGCCGGTGTAGCCCAGAATCTTCAGCGGCGTTCCCGGACGTGCGAAACCGAACCGATTGTCGGCGATATCCGGCTGACCTCGGAGCGACGCGTCGCCGATGGTGATCGCCCAGACGGCATCGCCGTCCACCGGAACCAGTGCGGTCGCGGGATCTTGACCGGTTTCAGCGCCGCCTTCAGCCGCGGCCGTCGCGGGCAGGCAAGCGAGGCCGAGCGCCGAGCCCAACGTCCAGCCGAGCATGGCTCGACGGGTCACGCGCCCACGCGTAGCCGCGTTCAACATGCTTCCACCTTAGCACCTCGATGGGCGCAGCACAGCACCCCCCAGGCCGCGCAATAATGTTGCGGGCGCGTATCACAACGCGTATCGTGCTGAGATATGGCGGCAAAGGGCGGGTTGCGCGGCAGCAATCTCTCACGAGCGGACTGGATGCTGCGGCGGCTGGCGGACTCCGGAGAACGGATGACGGAGCCGCGCGAGATCGTGGTTCGCGCCCTGACCGCCGGCCGCGGGGTCATCAACCCGGAGGCGCTGTCCTACGATTTGCACCCGCGCGGCGTCGGACGAGCGACGGTCTACCGCACGCTGGACCTGCTCGAGCGCCACGGCATGCTGACCCGCGTGCACGTGGATGGATGCCGCGGCTACACCCTGTGCGACGAGGGCCACCACCATCACCTGCTGTGCAGCGGCTGCAGCCGAGTGCTGCCCGTGGACGCCACCGGCGTCGAGGCCGAGATCCTGCGCCTGGCCGAACAGCTCAAGTTCCGCGTGGACACGCACACCCTCGAGTTCGCCGGCCTGTGCGAGACCTGCCAGAAGAGGGCCCGCTAGCAAGACAACGTCAGGGCGGCCGGGAGGTCGAGCGAAGTTGACCACGTTCGGCGGCAAGTGACACTATAGCCGCCGACAAGGCAAAAGAAGGCTCGTTGTGCACCTGGTCGGGAGCAGGGACTGGCCCACACCCGGCGTCGTCCTGGTCGGCACCGCGGCTCGTGTCACCTCCGTCTGGCACAAGTCGGCGGCGGTGCTGGATAGCATCCAAACTCGGCTGGTCGTCCTCGCGCTCGTGTCCACGCTGCCGATGATCGTGCTCGAGGCGGTCAACGCGGTCCAGGACGTAGGCGCCGCCAGGCAGGACGCGCAGATGGAGGCGCTACGCGTTTCCCAGCTCCAGGCCGATCTGCTCGACGAGCATATCCTTGCCGTAGACACGCTGCTGCGGGGCATCGCCACAACGCAGCTCACCGATTCGGACCAGCCCATTCCGGACCAGGCCCAGCTCAACGCGCTCCTGACGGAGCTGCCGTCGTCCTATTCCGCGCTGTTCGTCGGGCCGCCCTCGGCCGGCTCGAGTGCGCCCACCATCAGCCCGGACAAAGCCGTTGTGCTCAGCCGCCCGATTCTGGGTCGCGCTGGCCAGGTGGTGGCAACCCTGAACGCGGCGACACGCCTGGATCGCCTGCCGCGGCTCGAAACGCGTGACCTGCCGAGCGGCTCAGTGGTCATGGTGCTCGACCAGCATGGGGTCGTCCTCGGACGCACGCCCGACTATGAGGCGTGGGTAGGCCGTGACCTGAGCGATATGGATTTCATCCGCGAGGCCCTGCGCCGGCATCAGGGAACGGCTGAGCTCGCCGGCCAAGACGGCGTCTCTCGTCTTGGCGCCTACACCACCGCCAGTCGCGCACCGTGGCTGATCTACGTTGGCCTGCCAAGCGAGATCGTCCTGGGCTCGTCGCGGGTCGCGCTGCTGCGCAACGTATGGCTCGGGGTGCTCGCGCTCGGCGCGGCGGTGCTGGTGGCCTTCGCTATGAGCGGCAGGATCACTGCGCCGCTGCGCCGCCTGACCGCCGATGCGCAAGCGCTCGGGCGAGGCGACCTGCGACGGCGTACCAACGCCGACGCGCGGGGCGAGGTCGGCGTGCTGGCCAGGGTGTTCAATCGCATGGCGGAAGACGTCGAACGCCACGTTCACGACGTGCAGGCCAGTCATCTTCGCGAGCAACAGGCCCGCCTGGCCGCGGAGGCCGCCGCCGAGCAGATCGCCGAACGCGAGGTGCGCCTGCAGGATCTCGTCCGCCAGCTTCAGGTGGCACAGGAGGAGGAGCGTCGTAGTGTGGCGTATGAGATCCACGATGGTCTCGCTCAGGTCGCGGCCAGCGCCCACCA
>CBJLVJ010000439.1:0-3945 GCA_966426465.1 uncultured bacterium
CGCCGCTCACGCGGTCCTGGACGTGCTGTTGATCGAAGACAATCCGGGCGACGCGCGGCTGATCCGCGAGATGCTGGTGGAGGCAAACGCCGGCCCGGTGCGCCTGACCCACGTTGACCGCCTGGCGGCCGGCCTTGAGCATCTCAGCCAGGTGCACCCGGACGTCATCCTGCTGGACCTGGGACTGCCCGACAGCCGCGGCCTCGACAGCTTTACCCGGCTCCGCGCCGCCGCGCCGGGCGTGCCGGTGGTTGTCCTGAGCGGGCTCACCGACGCCACCCTGGCGCTGCGCGCCGTCCAGGCCGGGGCACAGGACTACTTGCTCAAGGGCCACGTCGACGCCGAGGTGGTCGTGCGCGCCCTGCGTTACGCCGTCGAGCACATGCGCATCGAGGAGCGCCAGCGCTTCCTCTCCGAGGCGAGCCGCTTGCTGGCCAGCTCACTGGACTATGAGTCCACCCTGGCCTGCGCGGTCCAACTGCCGGTGCCATTCGTCGCCGACGCCTGCATCCTGCAGCTGCTGCCGGACGCGCACTCGGCGCCGCGGCTGGTCGTCCGGGCGGCAGATTCGGCCCACGAGGCGCAGCTCAGCGAGATCCGCGACTGGTCGCGCCTGGAGCCGGCGGAGCGCTCGTCTCTCGGCCTCACGGCGGCTCTCGTGGTCGACCTGTTGGCGCACGGCCGCGAGCTGGGCAAGATAGTGCTGCTGCGCACCAGCCCTCGCCCGAGTTTCGGTCGCGAGGACGCGCGCCTGGTCGACGAGCTGGCGCTCAGGTGCGCGCTCGCGGTCGAAAACGCGCGCCTGCACCGCGAGCTCCAGCTGGCGGTCCGCCTGCGCGATGAGGTGCTGGCCACCACCTCGCACGACCTCCGCAGCCCGCTCAGCGGCATGCAGCTGCAAGGGGTGCTCCTGCGCCGCCTGCTGCGCGCCGGGACGGCGGACTCGGCGGCAGATGCGGACCTGCATCAGCGCGTCATGTGCGGGCTGGATGAAATGGACGCGGCTATCGGGCGCAGCCTGGGGCTGATCCAGGAGCTGCTGGACGCGGCCGCGCTGCAGGCTGGACGGGAGCTCCAGCTGGATCGGCGGCCGACCGACCTGGTGGCGCTGACCAGGCGGGTAGCGGCCGAGCGCCAGGCGCGCACCACCTTCCACACCATTCAGGTGCGCGTGGCTGGTGATGGCCCGCTCGTCGGCGAGTGGGACCCACTCCGGCTGGGGCGCGTGCTGGACAACCTGCTCAGCAACGCCCTCAAGTACAGCCCACAGCCGGACTCCATTACCGTCGATCTGGCGCGAGAGGCGGACGCCGAGGGCGAGTGGGCAGTGATCCGCGTGCACGACCACGGCGTGGGTATCCCCGCGGCGGAGCTGGGGCGCGTGTTCGACCGCTTCTACCGAGGCAGCAACGTCGCCAGTGGCATCCGAGGCGTGGGCGTCGGGCTGGCCGGCGTCCGCCAGATCACGCAGCAGCATGCGGGCCGAATCAGTGTCGAGAGCCAGGAGGGGGTCGGCAGCACCTTTACCGTTCGCTTACCGCTCGGGCCGGTACCGGGACCATCCCGTCGATGTCTGGCATGACCGCCCCCGTCATGCCAAACCCTGGCGAGGATTGGCGCGCGCTACGCGCCCAGGCGGAGCTGGTCGAGCTGGTGCCGGAGGCGATCCTGGTGCATGAGATCGGAACCGGCGCGCTCCGCTTCTGGAACCGCGGCGCCGAACAGATGTATGGCTGGCAACGTTGCGAGGCCCTGGGGCGAGTCAGCCACGAGCTGCTCGAAACCGAGTTCCCCCGGCCGCTGGAGGCGATCGAGGCCGAGCTGGCGAGCCGGGGTGGCTGGGAGGGCGAGCTGGTCCAGTCCACCCGCGACGGGCGTCGCATCGTGGTGGCCAGCCGCTGGGCGGTCCAGCGGGACGAACGGGGCCTACCGGTCGCCTCGCTCGAGGCCGACACCGACGTGACCGCTCAGCAGCAAGCCGCCAGCGAGCAGGCGCGGGCGCTGCGCGAGGCTGAGGCAGCCGAGGCGCAGTTCCGGGGGCTGCTGGAGTCCGCCCCCGATGCGGTGGTCATCGTTGACAACCGCGGGGTCATTCGAATCGTCAACCGCCAGACCGAGCTCCTGTTCGGCTACCCGCGCGCGGAACTGGTCGGTCAGACGGTCGAGGCGCTGCTGCCGGCGCGCTTGCGCGCCCGGCACCAGGATCACCGGGTCGAGTACCAGGCGCATCCCTGGACACGGCCCATGGACACCGGGCTGGAGCTGTTCGGGCAGCGCAAGGACGGCTCGGAGTTCCCGGTCGAGATCAGCCTCAGCCCGATGGCCGCGGCCGATGGCCCACTGGTCATCGGCACCATTCGCGACATCACCTCGCGAAAGCAGGCCGACGAGCGGCTCAGGGCTGCCGCGGCCGATCTGGCGCGGTCCAACGCGGAGCTCGAGCAGTTCGCCTACGTCGCCTCACATGACCTCCAGGAACCCCTGCGCATGGTGGCGAGCTACACCCAACTGCTCGCGCGGCGCTACCGCGGCCAGCTCGACCAGGACGCCGACGAGTTCATCGGCTTCGCCGTGGACGGGGTGATCCGCATGCAGGACCTGATCAACGACCTGCTGGCCTACTCGCGCGTCGGCACGCGGGCGCTGCAGGTCGACACGGTCGACACGGGCCGGCTGCTCGATCAGGTCGTTGGCGACCTCGCGGCCGCCATCGAGGAGAGCAGCGCGACGGTCAGCCACGGCCCGCTGCCCACCCTGCCGGGCGACCCGACGCAGCTCAAGCAGCTGTTCCAGAACCTGCTGGCCAACGCCATCAAGTTCCGGGGCGAGCGGCCACCGGAGGTGCAGGTCACGGCCGAGCGGCAGGGCGACGCGTGGGTCTTCGCCGTGCGGGACAACGGCATCGGCATCGAGCCCGAGTACCGGGAGCGCATCTTCGTGCTGTTCCAGCGCCTGCACACCCGCGCCGAGTACCCCGGCACGGGCATCGGCCTGGCGATCTGTAAGAAGATCGTCGAGCGTCGTGGCGGGCGCATCTGGGTCGAGTCCGAGCCGGGCCAGGGCACCACCTTCCGGTTCACGCTGCCGGCAGGGCTGGCGGAGGCAGACCCGGCCTGGAGCAACCTGCCGCGGTCGGCCAGCCGATCGACATCCTGCCATTCGAGCGCAACCCCGGCGACCGTGGATGGCGTTGGCTGCCGAGCCGCCAGTCCACCTGCCAGTTGATGTCGGCCGGTGGGGTTTGGAAAGTCCTGGAGCGCTATCGGAGAATGTCTGTTCGGCCAGGTCGGAGCGGCTGACGGGCGGCCATCAGGCCGTTCGACCGACACCTTTGCCGCGCTGCCATGGCGCGATGAACAGCGCTTCATCCAGGGCGGCCCGGTGGGCGGCCGGCACCTTCGATCCGACCCGCACCAGCAGCAGGTTGCTGGTGTGCATCGCCACGTTCGGCTCGCTGGTGTGCACCTTGCGAAAGCCGGCCTTGTCGAACAGCAACCGGAGCATGTTGGCGTAGCCGGTGGCCTCCAGTCCGGCGGCCTCCAGATCCCAGTGCCAGTCCAGACCCATCGCCAGCACCGTCACATGCTCGATCCATTCAGGCTCGAAGCAGAATTCCAGCAGGCGTCGTCCGATGCCCAGACCCCGCCAGTCGCGGCTCGTCTCGATGCTGAGCTCGTACACTCCGGGCAGCTCTCGCCACCACTCTTCGGCCGGCGAGAGGACCACATAACCGACGATGCTGCCCGACTCCGTATGCGCCAGGCTGACCGAGCCGTGGTTGGTAGTCGCAACTCGCATCAGCAGAGCGTGCTCGCGTTCGGGGCGGCGGGTGAAGGCGGCCAGGCCAGAGTCTGGGCGAAGGCGTTCGATCAGCGAGGGCGGGCACAGATCGCGCAACAACACCCGCCCGCGGCGTGACGTGAAACTGGCCACGCGGGATTCGGG
>CBJLVJ010000440.1:0-3943 GCA_966426465.1 uncultured bacterium
CCCGCCCTACGAGTGGTGGACCTGGCACGACGAAGCCCTCCAGCCGGTTCGCGGTTGACCTCACCCCGCTGGCGATACACGGTAGCCTGGGCGGGGCTGAGGCACAGGAAGGACTGCCGTGGAGGCGTGCACCCTGAGCTGCTGCACCGGCCAGCCCACCATGCACACCGAGGGAGCCGTCCTGCGCGCTGTCCGCGCCGGGGTCTACGAAGCCACCATCGTGGGCGACCGATCGCTGCCGACGGAACTGGCGGCCTCTCACGACACCGACGCTCGTGATGGCCGGCGGCGCCAGCCCGTTCATGAGGGCCGCCGCGGAAGCGCTCGCGGACGCGTTGCCCCAGGGGCAGGCCCATATCCTGGAAGGGCAGATACACGACACGGTGCCGTCGGTGCTAGGTCCGGTGCTCGAAGAGTTCCTCGTGCGCTGAGCCACCGAATCACCACCACCAGAAGACATCGAACGGTGGCGTAGACCGCTGCCGCCGGCATCGTCACCCGTTGGTAAGGGTCCGCGCCTGCCGCCGAAAAGCGCTCCAGAACCCCGCCACGTATCGCCGAAGATCACAAAAATGAGTCGAAGCTCGTCCAGGCCCGTCGGGCGGTGGTCGGCTCGGCCGGGTGCTCGGCAAGAAAAATCCGGCCGTCTTTTTCAGCCTGGCGCTGATCCGCCGCGCCCGAATCGAAGGCGCCTTCCTGAGTGTTGGGCCCGCCGCCGTGGTCCAGCTAGTTGACGCGAAGAGACGCGGAGGCCAGTCGCTGGTAACTGTTGGCGCTGAACAGCCGGAACTCGTAGTTGCCGGCATCCAGGGTCGCCGGCAGCAACACGTTGCACGACCCGAGCGGGCGAGCATCGAGTGGCACCTGCGCACAGCCAACGTACAGCCAGGTGATGTGCGCAGTGTCGGCGGTGGCTGAGCGATACAGGCCAATCCAGTCGGTTGGCGTGGCTCTGTCGATGGTTTTCCATTGCACGTTCACCACACTTCCGCGGTCGGCTACCTCGGCGCTCAGCTTGAGCCCGACCGGCGCTCCGGCGGCCACGTTGTTGCCGACCTGCGCTCCGGCGGCCACGTTGCCGACCTGCTCGGAGCGCGCCACGCGCGTGTAGCCGTTACCGCTGAACAGGCGGATCTCATAGGCACCGGTACCGGCCGGCATCGGCAGGCTGCAGCTGCCGGACGCATGCGCCTGGTCGGGCTCCTTCGTGCAGCTGACGTAGGCCCAGTCCTGGTACGCGGTGTCCGGGTCGCCGACACGATAGATTCCGAACCAGTCGGTTGACGTGGGCTGGGCCAGCCCTACCCAGCTGACGTTGATGGTATTTTCGCGGTGCTCTGCTGCGATAAGCGCCGTCGGCGTGGACAGCCGCGACTCCGGGCCCGTCGTCCCGGTTCGCGCAACCGTCGGAGTCGCGGCTGCCTGGATCTGCACGGTGGCGGTGGGCACTGCTGTCGGCGTCGCGACCGTGGCTGTGGCCAGTGCTGTCGGCGTCGCGACCGTGGCTGTCGCCAATGCCGTCGCGGTCGCGACCGGAGCAGCAACACCAGCATCCCCGCACTCCTCCGTGTGGGTATAGCTGACGCCGTCTAGCCGCACGCTGGGCAGCACTCCCGGACGGCAGCCGAACAACGCCGTCCAGTAGTTGCCGTAGTCACCACCCTGGCCGTAGCCCACGCCGATCTCACGCCAACGCGGATTCATCAGCACCTTCTCGTGCTGCTCGTGGTTGAGCCACCAGTCCACCGGACCTTCTGGATCCGCCGAAATCGCGGAGATCACCTCGACCACGATCCAGCCGCTGTCCTTCGGCACGTGATAGCCAGCCTGGTCCGCGCGGTCTTGCGGCTCGGACCCGTCGGACCCGGTATGGTCCAGGTAGTTGTGTTGGACCATGTCGACGCTGTGTGCCTGCGCGGCGGAGTCCAGCTCAGCGCTGCGTGCCAATGGCAACAAGCCCGCATGGACCCGCGCGTGATTGATGACATCGACCAGGGCGTCGGTCTTGCCGCGGCTCTGCTCCTGGGCGTGAACGGCTCGCATGCTGACCCAGCAGCCGACCGCCAGCGCCATCACGATCCACACGCTGGCCCAGCGCCACCGTGCTCGTCTGCTCACGCCGCTCCTGCGCATGTCGCGCCTCAGTTGATAATGACGACCGGCGTGGCCTGCGCTGGATCTATGGCGAACCCGATCTGATCGCCGGGAATGTGCGGGTTCGTCTGGTCAAACAGATACTCGCCGTCCGTCCAGGTCAGGTTGATGCAGCCCTGACTCTGCGTGGTCCCGAACGCGTCGTGCCAGTAGGTGCCATGGATCGCTGAACCGTCGTCCTTGAAGTATTGCGTGAATGGCACGTTGGGCAGATCGTACGAGTGCTCCGCGTCTGGCACCGTGGTGCTCGTCATGCGGTCGGCGCGGTACTTGATGAAGGTGCTGTAGGTACCGGCGGGTGTTTCCACGCCGGCCTTGCCCACGCTCACGTAGGTGATGAACTGCGGCTGTCCATCGCGCAACAGCGTCAACGTCGCGGCGGCCCGATCGACCACGATCCACGGGTCGTGGCCGACCTCCCGCTCGGGCGGCACGATGCTCGGCTCGGGGTCTGGCTCGCGGTCGACGAGTGAGCTGTGTACGTGGCCGCCGGCAAATCGACCTCCGTCGATCCGATACCAGGTCGCGTTCCCATCCACATCCTCGCCCTGCTCTTCCGAAAGGACCTTGACGTGCTCGCCGCCACCGAACTCGCCCACGATCGGCGCATCGGTGCTGGGCGCCGCACGGATGTTCGCGGCTCTGGCGATGCCCCACCATCCGCTGGTCGCATCGTCGGCTCCGGGCACCGTCCACTGCTGCGCCAGCGGATTGTCGGCACTCCTGATCGAATGCAGGCCCGCGTATCCATCCGTGGTCGCCCACCACAGGTTTGGATCGCCCTCGATGCCCGGCGAGACGCCAGTCACCCGCACCAGGTCGCCCTGGCTCGCGTTGCGGAGGATGTCCGATTGCGCATCGGGTTTGGCGTACAGCGGCGTGGCCGCATCGGACACTTCGGCGATCCAGGGCTGAATCGCCTCGATCACGTCTGCTGACGGCAGCCAGCCATCCGGAGTCTGCGTCATGTCCGACTGGTTGCCGACGACGACCACGATCGCTCCGCGCGGCAGAGGGCCAACAGCAGTCGACCGATCGGGCGAGCTGTACAGCGTCGTCTGATCGACAGCCACGATCGACATCCAGGGCGGACCCATTCGACTCGCGTGAGCCGGAGCAACCGCCGTCGCGACCGCGACCACGCCACTGCTAAGCAGGGCTGCCACGCGCAGGCGTATCAGATCTGGACTGGCCTGCGCCCCCATGCGCGCCAACCCAGCGCACAACCCATGCCGGCGCGGTGCGCAGGTCGAGGGCGGCTTATGTCAACGCCGAGTGCGGCCTGAGCGCGCTCACGCGCACCGCCGCGACCCGTTCTTGCAGCTCGCGCAGCTGCGCGTCGAGGTCGTGCGCCTGTTCCCAGTCACACCGCCCGAGCGCCTCGTGGAGCTCCTTGCGCACGCGCGCCAGCTCCGCTTCGCCGGGCACGCGCGGATAGCCCAGGCGTGCCGCCTGCTGGGCGGTCAGCCGCTGCCCGGGCGTGCGCTGCTGAAACGCCTCATACACTGCCTGCGGCAGTTGCACCAGGCCACGCGGATCACGCGGGTGCCGCCGTGCCCAGGCGCGAATCCATTCCTCGTACTTGCGGCCAGCCCAGGGAATGACGCTGTACTCCAGCGTCTCACGGGCCACGGTCGCCATCTCGGGCGTGGTCGAGTCGGACTCCATCGATCCCCTGCTCGGCCCCAGTTTATCCAACCGCCTGGTAAGCCAGCCGTTGGAGCGCGGTGGCGAGCACGCTCGCGCCGCGCGCGGCGTCTTCGGGGGTGGTGTACTCGGCTGCGCTGTG
>CBJLVJ010000441.1:0-3941 GCA_966426465.1 uncultured bacterium
GGTTCGTCGTTCGACGACGAGGTGCGCGACGCCTGCGGGTTGCCCATTCGACGACGCCCAGGTTGATCACCCAGCTCAGTGCCATCAGCGAATCGTGTGTGAGCTCATTCGGCGTGCCCGCGACAATTCCGGCCACCATCAGCACGAGCATCTGCGTGGCGGCGCCTAGCCCGAAGGCATACCCGCGGCTGATCCAGAGTCGGTGAGCCTGAATGTCCCGGCGTAGGATCGCAGCGAGGCCGACGACAATTGACACACCCATCGCGGAGCCGAATACGATGCGCGAGACGAACAGCAGGACACCGGTGCCGTCGGGCGGAGCGTAGAACAGGGTCATCCAGAGCCCGGTCAGAGCCACCAGGAGTCCGCAGACCACCAGGAGCCGACCAGCCACCCGGTGCCAGGCGGGCCAGCGTCGCCGGAATCCAGCCGCAAACTGGAGCGGCCCGAGGGTGGCGAAGATGGTGGCGCTCACGATGTGCAGGACCACGGGCAGTGGCATGGGCGAGAAGCGCGCGTTGGGGGGCATTGCATCGGAGATTCCCGAAAGCTGCTCGAGGCGAAATGCGCCGGCAATCACCGGGAGCATGCCCAGCAGGAGCAAGCCGAGCGGTGCGAGCCACCCGGCTTCGATGGAACCTGCACTTGCCTGAGATCTGGCGGTCATCGACATTTTCGTGCTCCAGCTCCTGGCGCTGCGCGCCGACTACTTCGCCGCGGCCGGACGGAGTTGCGCGTTGGCGGTCGCAGGGACGGCCTGAACCGCTGACGCTCGCCGCTCGGACCAGAGCGCAGAACCCAGCCAGGCCAGTGCCAAGGCGACCGGCACTGCCGCGTACCGCTGTTGCGCGTGCGGGAGCAGCGCCGCCAGGGGGGTCAGCGAGACGACGAGCTGACTGGCGATTTCGGGTCCGTCCAGGTCAGTTGCGAGCAGCCGCAAAACCTCGAGCTCACGGTCACTTAGCGGCTCGACCAGTTGCTGCGCTGCGCGTGAGGGGCCCTTCGGAGTAGCAGAATGGGTCAGCAGTCGCTGCGGGTAGCCTGGCGCGATCCCGTGTCGCTCGGCCTCGCTTAGCAGCGCCGCCATGGGCGGCCCTTCGTCCACGAACATGCGGACGTACCCCTCTGGCTCGGCGAGGGTCAGGGCACGCTCCAGGCGCGCTAGCGCCGCCCGCATGTCGCCGCGCAGTTGGTTCGCGAGCGCCAGGAGAACCAGGATTTGGATCACGCTCCCCGTTCTGCCGCCATGTTCGGCTGCCTGGAGGAGGCGCTCCAGGAGTGCTGCTGCTTCAATCACATTGTCGGTGGCCAGCAGCAGCCGCGCGAAAGTGATGTGCTCGTATTCATGCAGATAGGTGAGGTCGTCCTCCACGGAGAGCCCCTGCTCGCGCGCCCAATGGAGCGCTTCGTCAGTTCGGCGTTGGCGGACCAGCACCCGTGCGCGCATCGCCGCGATCGGGCGCACATTCGGGGAAAGGTCAATCATGAAGAGCGGCTCGGCCTCGCCCAGCAGCGCGAGGGCACCGTCGAGGTCGCCGCGGGCCTCGTGGATACGCGCCATGGCGACCCGCCAGCGATAGCGGTTTTGCGCGAAACCGGACTGCTCACCGATCTCCTGGCTCCTGAGCAGCGACTGGTTGGCGGCATCGAGCTCGTTCTGCTCGCGTTGGAGCTCGCTCAATCCGACATACATGTCGGCCGTGCCGCGCACAACCGCGCCACCCTGCTCGTTCGCGAGCCGCAGCGCCTGCTCGTAGATGTGCATCGCCTCGCGCAGCCGACCTTGCGCGACGCGTATATCCGCCAGCGTGACGGCACGGCCGACGGTGCCCGAGAGGTGGCCGCCCCGCTCCACGTCTGCCATGCCCTCGGCGTAGGTCCTGTACGCGGTCTCGAGATCGCCACTTGCCCAGGCGGCGAGGCCGGTGAGCGCCGTCGCGCCGCCCCGGGTGAGGCGGTCGTCCTCGGGTGCGAGGTCGAGCGCACGCCGGGCATGGTTCACCGTCTCCGCCAGGTTGCCGCGCGCCAGCGCATACCCGGCACGATGCAGTGCCACAGACCCAGGCAGCTTGCGGAATTCCTCTGCGTCCACCACGACCAGTTCGGCCGCATAACCGTCGGCGTGTCCGTCGGGCGTGAGCCATAGCTCGGCGTCACGCAGGCGCTGGTCGACGCCCTTGAGCTCTCCGCTTGACAGCAAAATCCCGGCGAACGCATTGCTCAGCACGGGCCGGCCACGGAGCACCTCCTCGGGCAGTGCGTCGAGCCAGCCTCGCAGTGTGACCTCCTGTCGCGCGCGAGCAAGCGCCGGCCACTCCAGCTCGACCAGGTCCGCCGCGTGCCCGAACTCTTCCGCGATGAGCGCGTGCCGGATCGCCTCGGGCCGGTCCCCGTTCCGCTCGTACCACGTGCTCGCTCGACGATGCAGCTCCACGACCAGGTCTGGCCGCTCATTCGCCAGGTGCGCGCGCAGCACATCGCCGAAGAGATGGTGATAGCGATACCACTGGCGCCGGTCGTCCAGCGGGACCAGGAAGAGATTGGCCCGATCGAGCGCTTCGAGCGTGGCCTTGCCGCCGTCCTGACCGGTCACGGCGTCGCAGAGCGGACCCGTCAGGCGATTCAGAACTGAGGTCCGCAGAAGGAATTCGCGCACGTGCTCCGCTTGACGCTGCAGGACCTCTTCGGCGAGGTAATCGACGATATAGCGGTCGTCGCCGGCGAAGCCTCTGATGAACTCCGCGATGTTGTCGCGACCTCGCATCGAGAGCGCCGCCAGCTGGAGTGCGGCGATCCAGCCTTCAGTCCGCTCCGCAAGAATGTCGAGCTCGCCTGCTGCGAGGTCCAGCGCCATCACGTCCTTGAAGTACGCCGCGGCCTCGTCCGGCGTGAACCGCAGATCGGCCGCTCGGATCTCGAGCAGATCGCCGCGCGCTCGCAGGCGAGCCAGCGGCAACGGCGGATCGGCGCGGCTGGCAATCACCAGGTGCGCGTGCGGTGGGAGCCGATCGAGTAAGAAAGCGACTCCACCGTGGATCCGGCGATCGTCGATCACGTGGTAGTCGTCGAGCACAAGTACCAGGTCTGCCTGAAGCTCGTTTACCTCGTTGAGCAACGCGCCCAGGGCAACTTCGGTAGGGGTCTGGGCTTCGTCGATCAGGGCCAGAGAGCGGGCCCCCACGGCAGGCGCGACCGTTCGCAATGCGGCGATCACATACGTCCAGAACGCCGCGGGGTCGTTGTCGCTCTGGTCCAGCGAAAGCCATGCCGTCAAGCGCGCAGGCCGCGCTGCGGCCGCCAGCCAGGCGGATAGGAGGGTAGTCTTGCCGAAGCCGGCGGGTGCTGAAACGAGCACAAGCCGCGCGTCGATGCCACGGCTGAGACGCTCGCTGAGCCGTGACCGGGGCACCGTCGCGCGCCGCGGCGAGGGGACGTAGAGCTTGGTCTGGATGATCGAGCCAGGCACGGTACATCGCTCGGTTCGGCACCAGGAACGCGTGAGCGCGATGATAGCCGCGTCTGCCCGACCGCGTCGGCCTCGCGCATCGCCAGGCATGCAGCCGCTGCACGGGCGCGGCGCGTTCTCTCGAGCGCGCGACGCACCCGCACCTCCCGCTACGGCGCTTTCGGAACTGCTGGCCGAGGGATCGGGGGGCAGGCCCAGAACCTACGTTCTCGCGAAGTTGCAACCAGATCGTCGTGGCGCCCGCCGTCACTCAGCCCGCACTGCGGCGAACGGATGTTCTCGCCGCCGACGCGTTTTAACGACTGTTTGGCAGCAGATTGGCCGCAAGTCCCGAAAAACGGCCCGGTTTGGGTGCCCGGAGAGGCTCGACGGACACTCAGAAATTAGAACTGACGTACTGTTCTTGAGTTCAATCTTGGGTGGCGGAGGTGCATGGGAGTCGAACCCACCCTCGACCAGGAAGCTGGCCGAGCAA
>CBJLVJ010000442.1:0-3926 GCA_966426465.1 uncultured bacterium
GCTGGCCCTATGGCGCGCGCTCGGAAGCCGCCGCGTTCGTAGGCGATCTGCTGTGCGAGGAAGTGCCTGACCTGCGGCACCCGGGCGGCAGCCTGGACCTGGTCGCAATCGCCCGCCGCCCGGGCGTGTTGTCCAAAGTCGCGGTCCGCGCGCGGCCCGACGGACCGATGCCGATGGTGGTCGGCATCGGGGCGGATCATCTCGCGCGCGTGAGCCAGCGGCTCGACGGCGAGCGCATCGAAGTGGTCGCCTGGCAGCGCTCTGCGAGGGCCTACATCGCCGACGCGCTCGGCCTTGGCGAGGTGCCGCCCATGCTGCTGCTGCCGGCGATCGGCCACGCGCGAGTGCTCCTGGGCGAGATCGACGTGCGCGGCATCGCGGGGTGGCGAGGCATCAATGTGGTCCTGGCCTCGGCCCTGACGGGCTGGCGCATTCGCCTCGAACCCGTTGCGAGCACGGCGGCGTGGCGGCGGCTGCACACGGCCATGCAGGCCAGGCGACCGCTCGCGGCGACGGTCGCAGGCCGCACCGAGCGGGGGCTGCGAGTCGAGGTCCTCGGGTTGTTCGCCGTGCTGTCGGGCCAGGCAGGCCGGTGGGCCGAGGGCCAGGAGGTCGAAGTCCGCGTCACTCGCATGGACCCCGACGAGGGCCGCATCTTCGTGTCCGACCGCCACGTCACGAGCCGGCAACTGCCGCTCATCTGACGGCCGCCGATTCGAGGTTCTCGGCCCCTACCGTTTGTGATGTTGAGATCAATTCGTCATGCCGCGGCGGGTTAACGCACGTCGGCAACGCCGGAAAAGGTGGCCCACGGAGGCGGGCTTGTCTTAGTGTTATGCCGTTCACTCAACGCCCATGGGAGAGGCAAGACGTGGCAAACGAAACGTCTACGGTGACTCGTACCCCGACGTACGCGCCGGGCACGCCGATGTGGGTCGATCTCGCGACCCCCGACGTAGAAGCGTCCTCGCGCTTCTACAACCAGATCTTCCGCTGGACCTCGCAGGACATGGGCGAGGAGGCCGGGCACTACACCATGTTCTTCCGTGATGGGAAGATGGTGGCCGCGGCCACACCACCGATGAGTCCGAACCAGCCGCCGTCCTGGTCAACCTACATCGCTACCGACAACGCGGAGGAGACCGCCAACAAGGTCAAGGACGCTGGCGGCCAGGTGCTGATGGCGCCGTTTCAGGTCATGGACCAGGGCACCATGGGCGTGTTCATGGATCCCACGGGCGCGGTGTTCGCCGTCTGGCAGCCAGCCGGGCACAAAGGCGCCGAGCTGGTCAATGACCCGGGCGCCTTCTCCTGGAACGAGCTCGCCACGCGTGACATGGATGCGGCACGGGCGTTCTACACCCGAGTGTTTCCCTGGACGGCCAAGGCCAACGATATGCCCCAGGGTGGGCAGTACATCGAGTGGCAGGTCAACGGTCGAAGCATCGCCGGCGCCATGACCATGGGCCCGCAATACCCGGCCAACGTCCCGCCCCACTGGCTGGTGTATTTCACCGTCGAAAACACCGACGAGACCGTCAAGCGCGCACAAGAGCTGGGCGGCAACGTTGTGGCGCCTGCTATGGACATCCCGCAGGGGCGCTTCGCCGTGCTGTCGGACCCACAGGGCGCGGCGTTCGCGATCATTCAGATGCCCCGGTCCAGTTGAGAGGTCCTCATGCACAACGGTAACGGCAGCAACGGCGCGCACGACGCGGTGATCGTCGCCGGCTGGCGAACTCCATTCGGCAAGCGCGGTGGTCAATTCAGCGGCTGGCACCCGGTCGAGATGTTGAGCTTCACGCTCAAATCCCTGATCGAGCGCACCGGCATCGATGCCTCCCAGGTCGAGGACGTGATCGGTGGCTGCGTCGGGCAGGTCGGCGAGCAGGCGCTCAACGTGACCCGCAACGCATGGCTCGACGCCGGCCTGCCGGAGTCAACGCCAGCAACTACCGTGGACCGTCAGTGCGGCTCGGGACTGCAGGCAATCCAGTTCGCGGCGCAAGGCGTGATGGCCGGCAGCTACGACCTGGTCGTCGCCTGCGGGGTCGAGAACATGAGTCGTGTGCCGCTCGGGTCACAGGTCACGCCTGAACACCGGCCGATGACTCCGGCGGTTCGGGCGCGCTATGGCGTGGAGAACTTCAATCAGGCCATCGGCGCCGAAATGATCGCCAGGCAGTGGGGTCTTTCACGCGCGGCGCTGGATGAGTACAGCGCCCGCAGCCACGAGCGCGCGGCCAACGCAACGGCCAGAGGCTGGTTGGCCGCGGAGATCGTGCCGGTGCCGATCAATGGCGGGGCCGTCGACGCCGATCAGGGCATCCGCCCGGAGACCAGCGTCGAGAAGCTCGCCAGCCTCAAGCCAGCCTTCGAAGGTCTGGAGCTGCTGACGGCTGGCAACTCGAGCCAGATCTCGGATGGCGCTGGCGCGGTGCTCATCGCGTCGCGCCAGAAAGCCGACGAGCTCGGACTCAAGCCCCGAGCGCGCTTCGTACAATTCTCGCAGGTGGGCTCAGACCCCGTGATGATGCTCACCGGGCCGATCCCGGCCACGCGCAAAGTGCTGCAACGGGCGGGCTTGTCGACGCAAGACATCGACCTGTTCGAGGTCAACGAGGCGTTCGCCCCGGTCTGCCTCGCCTGGCAGGAAGAGCTCGGCGTGGGCATCGATCGGCTGAACGTCAACGGCGGCGCGATTGCGCTCGGACATCCCCTCGGGGCCAGCGGCGTGCGGCTGGTGCTGACGGCGATGAATGAGCTCGAGCGACGCGAAGGACGCTACGGTTTGACCGCCATCTGCGAGGGCGGCGGCATGGCCAACGCGGCCATCATCGAACGGCTCGACTGACTCGTAACGCTCCGCGCCCGGCTCCGGCTCGTGCGCGGAGCGCCAGCGTCAGTCCGAACCACAAGCCAAAAAACATCACCAGGCTCGAGACTGCCAGCGCGATCGCGACAGTGGGCGAGTCGAGAACCTTGTCCAGGACGATGTAGAAGTCGCCTGCGATGCCGAGCGCCAGCGGCACCATAGCTGCCAGCACCATCGTGCTGGAGAAGCGGTGCAGGCGCTCGGTGTCTTCGCCGCGTTCGACGATGCGGTGAAACGCGGCCGGCGCCATCAGCAACACGATGGTCAGCGCCAACAGGCTGAGGCAGGCCACATGCAGGTACTGTGAGCTCCTGGGGAGCTTCGGAAAGGCGTCCGTGAGCATCGCCGCCAGTTGGAAGCCGAGCAGCGCCTGTGCGCCGGGCAGCACGACGCGAGTCTCGGTCAGGACCTGTTTAATCTTGTTTTCCAGCGATGTGCCGTCTTCCATGGGTTGCGCCTCCTGAGCTTTCCCAAGCGATTCGTCGCGGCTGCGCCACATCCACTCGAGCCCGTACCACAAGAACAGGGCGACCAGGACCCCGCCGATGCCAAGCGGAATGGCGAATTGCGGCCCAAGCGCAATCGCCGCCGCGACATACAGCTCGATACTGATGCCGAACGCGAAGGGCAATAAGGCGAACGCGGCGACGCGACCCGTGAATGCGATCAATCGGGGTGAATCGTTGCCCCGCTCGACGATCTGGTGAAAGGCGCACGGCGCAATCAGAAGGCCGACGGCCACGAGCATGAAGGCGAGGCCCGCCAGCTTCAACAAGTGGGCGTCCGCCGGCAGTCTTTCGAATCCCGGCTGGAATGCGCTCTGGAAGTTGAAGCCGATCAGCACCTGGGCGCCGAGAATCAGCATGCGGGTTTCGTTGAGCGCGTTCTCGGCTTTGTCGGCAAGCTTGGCCATGCGGCGTTCGTTAACAGTGCACGGCATGTGCCGGCGCGAAATCGGCGACGCGCTACCCTGGTAGCGTGACGACCACACCGAGCATCAGCGCCGTCGGCATCTTGAGCCCGGGCGAGATGGGCAGCGGCGTCGGCGAGG